>JAZFTU010000048.1:0-2307 GCA_036446855.1 Hydrothermarchaeaceae archaeon (SeqCode)
TGGCCCCCGCCCTTTCCCTCAACCTTTTCTGAGGCATAGGCGCAGGTTTTTCCGAGATTGAGCCCCTGCTGTATGAGCTCTTTGTTTCCCCTGGATGAGACTTTTATATCGCCATCTTCGGTTAGAGTAAAGGCTATGACAGGTTTCAGGCTGCTCAAAAGTCTTGAATTTAAGACCATGGATGCCACGGTCCCAAGAACGTTTTCACTGATTTCATCCCCGGCATGGAAGTAATACAGGGCATCCTTTTCTTTTATTCTGTCCACATTTTTTGATATCCAGTTGTAGCATGACGACAGGTACGTCTTGTGCTCTTTTAAGAGGTTCAGCGACCTGTCATATAACTCTCCCCGCTCCCCGAGGCAGATGGCAAGCCCGATGCTCTGGTTTTTATTCTTTCCACAGGAATTCAGCAGGGTTGCAAATTCCCTGGCATCGCGAAGAGGGGTCCTCTTCTCCTCTTTTATGAGTGTGTACACCTCGCCTACTATGCCTTCTGCAATCTCCCGGGGAATCCGGTGCTCTATCATCTTTAAAATCAGTGCGGTAACAAGCCTCTGCCTCTCATCGGCGTTAAGGTCTGCGAGCATAATATGCTCATCTCCATTTTTTACAGGGATGTCAAGGTCATTTAGGAACTGGACAGAGGAGGACTCGCTTCCGCTTATCCCTGGTATGAAGGGTTCGGAGGTATACTCCAGGGCCTTGTACAGTGGTCTTGTCTGCCTGCCAAACAGCCGAAGGTCCTTTTCTGCCTTCAAGACGCCGGCTTTAATGCCGTCTCTTAGTATCTCCGAGTTCGGGCCTATGAATTTTCCATCGGCGTCCTGAATATCACCAAGCGCCCCAACAGCAGCAAGACATGAAAGGTCAGTATTTTTCTTGTTTAATGCCCTGCAAAAAAAGTACGTCATGCCAGATCCGCTTATCTCTCTTGCCCCGTTAATTCCATGGCGGTGGGGGTTCAAATGCACCAGATTTTCATGCTCCAGTGTCTGCGGCTCGTGATGGTCTACTACAAATACCGTGCTCTTGCCCAGGAGATGCTTTTCAATATCAGAGAGCTGACCGCTGCCCATGTCTGTAAAAATAATTAGCTTTTGGTCCTCTTTTGAAAGCGCGATTATTATGTCCTCTTTGAGCTGATTTACCACCCTGGTCTGTACCGGATGTCCCTCCCTTAAAATGCTTCTGTGTGCTATTGCCCCCGCGGTTATCCCGTCCGCATCGTTGTGGGTTACGACTATCGGGACCTCATCCCCTAAAAGATGCTCTGAAAATACCCCTGCGGCCTCTTTAAATTCCTGGGCCATTGGCATTCTCGTCACTTTGTTCCTCGAATGCCTTACTTGACCATGAGCTTGGCCTTTTCCAGGTTGTATTTCCAGTCAGTCGGAAGTCTACCTGCATTCTTGTAATAATTTGCCAGCCTCCTGATTTTTGCCTCAATAAGCTGCTTTCCCCGCTTGCCGCTCATATCCTTATGGTTTTCCGTGTTGTGCCTGTCGAGCTTTACCACCCCTCTAAGAAGGTTCATCATGTCTTCAGGAATTTCGGATTTTACTCCCTTGTCTTCGAGTATTTTTGTTAATTTCTTCTTGTTTACGTATTTTACAAGCGGTACCCCGTACTGGTCTCTTAAAATTATTCCTATCTTGCTCGGGCTCTCGCCCTTTTTTGCAAGGGTTACTATGATTTCCTCTACCTCTTTTTGGGAGTGTTCTATCCATTTTGGGGGGGCGGTCCTAACTGGCCTTGTCGAGCCGGACTTCCCTTTTTTACTTGAGTGCATCCTTGACATTTTTCTCTCCTTTTAGATATTTTGCGAGTTTTTCCATCGCCTGCTTTCTGTGGGATAACCGCATTTTTAAGGTGATATCTTCGGCAAATGTATTATTAAAACCTTTTGGGATAAATATCGGGTCGTATCCAAAGCCGTCTCTGCCTCTCTCTTCTTCTGCGATTGTGCCTTCGACTTTGCCCTCGAAGGTTTTTATGTCTTTTCCCTTGTATCCGACAACGGACTGGAATACAGCACGCCGGTCCTTAACGTCGCTTAATAATTTTAAAATCGCCCTGTTTCCAATTGTGTCTTCGACGTACTTTGAGTAGACCCCGGGAAACCCGGAGAGCGCGCTCACGAACAGGCCGGCGTCCTCGATGAACACCCCCTCCTTATCTCTGCCTTCAAGCGCTTCAATTACCACATCTTCGAGGGCATCTGCCTGTATCTCCTTATAGGGCCGGGGTATCTGCTCTATTTCGATGCCATGGCCCCGGAATATCTCCTCGGCTTCCTTAAACTTG
>JAZFTU010000049.1:0-2564 GCA_036446855.1 Hydrothermarchaeaceae archaeon (SeqCode)
ACACTCGCTCTGGCCGCTACGCTTTGACATGAACGGCGCGAAACCCTGAGCCCTGCTCTTATCATCTTTTCAACAATCCTTTCTGCGTCCTTTTCTGTGACCTTCTTCTCCTTCACCGCTCTGAGAATAAGGGCCAGAGTACCAAAATAAGGTATTCCAACCAAATCGGCAACGTTCCTGGCCTTTTTCTCGTCTAGTATAACTTCTAAATTTAATTGTTTGGCCAATGCAATTGTTTCGGCTTCTCCACGTTCAATGCCTTGGCCCACGAGTTTTTCAGCGAGTTTTGAATGCTCTTTATTTAATTTCTCCACGTGGATAAAGCCCTCAAGCTCCTCAATCTTATAGGCATCTAAATACCCTCCCTCTTTTCCTCTTTCCACAACCTCCTTGTATACTGTCTCTGAAACAGCTATACCATCAAAGAGCTGCATGAGGATCTTTTCTTCTCTAACCTTGGCCAGATATATCAAGGCAACGGAGTTGGAGAGGATCATATGTTCATTTCTACTAAGTCACGCTTGAAATCCTCGGCATCGTACTGGGCTTCCACCTTCTCCTTTTTGAAGAGCTCAATCGCCTGCCAGATGCTGATCTTTAGTTCCTTTGCCGCCTCCGGCAGAGTGATTTCTCCCTTTTCATATTTCTCTATTGCCAATTTCTTTTTTCTTTCAAACAATCCAATCTCTAAAAGTCTTCTGACTTCTGTTGACCTATCTGCATGCTCTATCTTTGCCAGGGCCTCAATCTCCCTCAAGATATCTTTCGGCAGCCTCGTAGTAACAGCTTCAGCCATACAATCACCGTACACGTTATATGTTTTTGAACACATATAAACATTTCTCTTATTTTTGGCTGGATGAAATAATAAAAAGTTTCCTTTCTTACCCTAATCGTGTCCGTGCCCTGGAAAGGCATGCCTGACCATTCATTTTTTTCTGCGCATCAAAGCGTAGATTCCCCCGGAAGCCATGAGCGATAATACGGCCCCTGCCGGGAATTCAGGTACTATAAAAGGCTCAACTTCAGATACCCCCAGATACATCTTGTAAACTCCTGTCACGGGGCTGCTTGGAATCTGACACTCAAGTCATAAAGACTCCTTAAATATGTTTACACTAGTTATAATAATCTGTTATAACAAGGTGTTTTGGTGAAGCTCGACGAAAGTGAGGCTGAGAAACTGAGAAAGAAGCCCATTCTTGCAGACATCGAACACTTTGTGATAAGGAATATCTACAGAGTGAACTTTGAGAAAGCCAAGGATGCGATCCTATATGGCGAGATATATAAAGAAGGCAAGAGGAAATACCGGGCTGCCCTGCCAGTCAAGAAGAAGGTCATCTATGTCATCTTCTATGACAGGGGCGAATATATCGAGCCCGTGACCGTGGGCATAACGACAAAGAAAAGGAAGTTCGGATAATGAAGTGTGGAGATTGCGAAACCGAAATGGAAGAAAAAAAGGAGACTCGTCTGGGAGAAAAGGTCCTAATCTACACATGCTCCGCCTGTGGGAAGTCCCTGATAAACCTCGATGATGCCATTAAAATTCAGAGGAAGTTCATAAAGGCCATCGAAGAGGATAGGACTGTTGTGAAGATAGGAAATTCCATCGGCATAACATTTCCCAGGGAACTCAAGGAAATCTTCAAACTCGGGAAAAAGGTGAAGTTAAAGTTCGATCCTGACACCATGGAGATCTCCGTCAGAGCAAAGTGATTGGCCCCCGGAGCTTCGGCAGTGCAAGCGGTTCTGAAAAAACCAATGGCATTGGAAGAATACCTAATTCCCAACCATATGAATCCCTGCCCCGGCGGCAGTAATCCAGTACCCCGTAGCCGATTGTTATGTTTTCCCGGGTCAATTATCTTTATCGTGTCCATGCCCCCAAATAGCATGCCTGACTATTCATTTTTTTCTATGCATTAAAGCGTAGATTCCCCCAGAAGTTATGAGCGATAATACGGCCCCTGCCGGGAATTCAGGCACCACCATAGACTTAACTTCAAAATCGTCTCTTAAAATATCTTCCCGGGATTTAGTATATTATTGGGGTCCAGGGTCCTTTTTATCCCCTTCATTATTTCGAGCGCCTCGCCGCCTGTTTCAAGCTCTAAAAATCGGGCCTTGCTTACTCCTATCCCGTGCTCCCCAGTAAGGGTCCCCCCAAGCGAAAGCGTCTTTTTGAATATGTCACTGATTGCCTTTTCCACCCTTTCCATCTCCTCTGCATCCCGCTCGTCAGTGAGTATCGTCGGGTGAAGGTTGCCGTCGCCCGCATGCCCAAAGGTCCCGATTTTTATCCGTTGTTTTTCTGCGATTTCCTGCACCGCCGTTATCATCTCGGTGATTTTGCTCCTGGGAACTGTGGCATCCTCAAGTATCGTCGTGGGCCTTATGCGTGCAAGCGCGGGAAGCGCAGAAGCTCTAGCTTCCCATATCTTTTTTCTTTCGCTCTCTTCTTTTGCGATTTTTATTGATATTGCACCGTTCCCCTTTGAGATTTCTATGACCTTCTCTGCTTCTTTTTCGGCCGCCTCTTTTATGCCATCCGTCTCTAT
>JAZFTU010000050.1:0-32545 GCA_036446855.1 Hydrothermarchaeaceae archaeon (SeqCode)
GGTATGGCATTTAGCACAGAAATCCTGTTTTTTCAGATTCTCCCGTCCAGGTTTAAATTTTTTCTCGTGAGTTTCTGTTATGGGTACACCTGAAATCACCGTTCCATGGCAGGTCTCGCAGTTCACGCCTTCGTTGACCTCCTTGCTGCCATGGCAGGCATAACACATCTCCTCCCCCATCATGGCATCGTACATGGAAATATCTGTAAACTTGTCTTTAAAATCGAGAAAGCCTTCACCTACTGTTGCTACCGCGTGGCGTGAATTTTTGGACCACTGATCGTATATTTCCGGGTGGCAAGAGGCGCAAAATTTGGCCCCCTTGTGTTCCCCGACCTCATAACGAGGCTCTTTTCCAGCTTGCAGGTCTTTATACATACCACTAGAGGCGACAGCACCGACTGTTACTATCAGAAACACTATTAGCAGCGCAAAAAAGATTAACTTTCTATTTTCCAAGTTTAATACACCCTAAGTTCAGCTTTCCCTTTAATTAGGTACCCTTTTTCATTTTTCAATTGCCTTCTTCATATCTGCATATTGATCATTAGTTATCTCGCCCTTTGCGTATCTTTTTTTAAGGATGTCTAAGGGGCTTTCAGTTTGAGTAACTGCCTGAGGACCCTTAATCTGCTTGAAGAGCCAGACTATAAGGAGTATTATGGCAGTCAAGAACAGTATCATAAATACCCACCCCATGAGCATCCCACCTGAGCCCATCATCCCTCCAGTTCCGTGCATCACATAAATCGCCTCCGATCACAGTTATTTTTTTTAACTCGTAAGTATACAGTCAAGCATGAATATAAATAATTAGGTGTTGTTTTTCTTTGATTTTAAAAAGGGGGCCCTTCCCATCAGCATAGGTAACAATGCCGTTAAATCGAAAACGTTTAATGCCCTGCCGCACATTCTATCCCAATGGACATAGAAGACATCACCAAACAAGTGCAGGCGAACTGCGAATTATCGGACGCAAAGCACTGGGGCTCATACACAATATGCGGCCTGCTACTAAGGCTGACGGACCTTTACAGGTGGACAGAGGGCATAGAACACGGAGTAAAGATTGACAACTCCGAGCTTATGGATTGGATAGGGGAAAAGGAGAAAAGGTGGAAAAAAATCCGTGGAAAGAAATACAAAAAAATTAAAATCGATGGTAGAAATTTTGACCCATTTGACCTCGCCGGGATAAACGAGCTTCTAGAGCCTGAGGGGTTTATCTACGGTGCAGGATACGTCGCTGCAATGAAGCCCTCCTTTTTCCTCGCAGAAAAAAGGGAATCCCGAATGGAGGATGGACACAAAATCTTTGTACTTGGAAGGGAGTTTGCAAGAGACCTTATCACTTCTCCCGCCCTTCTGCAAGAGGAAAGCATTTTTGTGAGAACCATGCCAGCTAGGTCCTTTTTCTGGCACAAGATAGAGGAGTACAAATTTACAGGGAAAGACGTACTTAAGCGCGCATTTTCCCATTACGGAATTGACCTTGATAATCTTAAAGATGTCCGAGACGTTGATCGGGTAATTGAGGGGGAGATTGAGTCGTTCATCCACCACGAGATAGGCGAGGCCAAGGACCGGATATTTCCCGAAGAAAAGTGGGAAGAGATAGTAAGTGCATTTCCTTCGACGCACACGGAAAAATTTGCAAGGGCGGTAAAGGACGTTTTGGCAGATACAAATGAGCACGGCACGCTCAAGTTCATAATCAACAACAAAAAGCACGGATCCCTTGCATTTTATACCGCATTTATCGATGGATTTAGGAAGATGATCTTTCCAGAGGTTGCTTTGGCATTTGAATCGTTTGAAGGGGATTGGGGAATCATTGATACTGCAAGACAGTCCGGGAACAAAAGGGCCAGAGGATATGCAAAAAGGCTTATTGAATTGTACGAAAATGGCAGCTCAAATGAAAAGATTGAAGAGGAGCTCATAAGGCCGTTTGGGATTTAGCCTTGTTGATTTTCTTTACCTCGGCCCACATATAATCTGCAAGTTTAATGTACTCTTTTTTTGGAATCCCCCGGGGCAAGTACAGCTTTCCCCCCGTTCCATGGCCGCGGAATTTTGACACCCAGTTTTCGTGTGGTTCTATGTACGGCCCACCCCAAAGCTCGGTTCCAGGGTATGCGGTGGCAAGTGACAGGAGCACCTGGTCTGGCATCGTGCCATGTAGAAATTTTACGGTCTCCTCGACACTTTTTCTTGTTTCCCCGATGAGTCCAAATGTTACGTAGGCCCTTGAACGTAATTTGTGTTTCCTTATCCTCTCAAAGGCCGTTTTTAATGCCAGCGTGTCCATTTTTCGCCCGTTTTTGTCTAGAACGTCATCACAGGCAGAGTCCACGCCGATGCATATCAGCGTGCAGCAAGCATCAGCAAGTGCTTCTAAGAGCTCATCGTCTACCGCATCTGCCCGTGTTTCACAGCTCCAGCTTATGTTTGGGACTTCCTCTTTTATCAGGGCGCAGATTTCCATTGCACGCTTTTTATCCAGGGTAAATGTGCTGTCCATAAATCTTATGAGATTAAATCCAAGGTCCACTATCTCTTTTAATTCCTCGACAACGTTTTTGGGGGAGCGGTATCTAACCCTCCTCTCCCAGAACCTTGCAGCGCTACAGTAAGAACAGGAGAACGGGCATCCGCGGCTAGTCACTATCGACATGATGCCGTACTTATCTACGGGAAAAAACTCATGGGCAGGGAAAGGCAGGGCATCAAGGTCCAAAGCAAGTTCTCTGTCAGGGTTATGAACGATTTTTCCATCATCTGACCAGGATATGCCATTTATATCTTCCATGGGGCGGCCTTCAACAATGTCCCTGAATGTTGCCTCGCCCTCACCCCTCACGACGATGTCCGCACCAGAATTTAAGGGCTCGTCCGGCATAAATGTTGCATGCGTGCCCCCCAGCACTATTTTTGCATCCGTTCCCCTCAAAGCTTCTACTATTTGCATCGCCCTCGGAAATGAGGGGGTTGTTGCAGTAATCCCGATAATGTCAGGGTTTATCCTCCTTACTCTTTCAATTGAGAATTCTTCTAGATTCTCGTCAATGACCGTTATCTCGGAAATATCTCTTACTGCACTCGCGAGGTAACCAAGACCAAGTGGGAACAGGTCCCGGCCCCGATACGGAAATTTTGGATGGATAAGCAGAATTCGCATACTATTTTTCCACTCTGGGTGAGATAAAAGTGTTTTCCTATTGGCACAAGGTTTATTAACCTACAATGCCGAATTCTGTATACCAAACAAAAAAGGGTGAAGAAAATGGCTGAAATAACTGATGTTAGAATATACAAAGTAGAGGGGACCGGAAATCTGAGAGCGTATGCTGCCGTGACAATTGATGAGTCCTATGTGGTCCACGGCTTGAGAGTCCTGGAGGGAGAAGCAGGATTGTGGGTAGGAATGCCCGCCTCAAAGAACAAGAAGGGAGAATTTAAAGATATATTTCACCCAATAACCAAGGATGCGAGGGACGTTCTAGTAAAGACCGTTATAAGTAAATACGAAAAGGAGTCGGGTGGAGAGACTCAGGCAACGGAAACTTCAGAACCGGCAGAAGAGAAAGCATCTGAAGACTCTGAAGGAGAAGCCAAAGAAGAAAAGGTCGAAGAGTAACTGTAATGTGGGGATTAAAAAGTTTCCTCAGTTTAGATAGAGCCCAGGTAAGTCTTGAGTTTATACTTCTTACAGGAGGGGTTGTAGTTGCAGCTCTTGCAATCTTCTCTTTGCAGGGCACTATAAGTTCCTTTGCAAACGTGTCTTCAAGCTGGGTGGAGACCGAAAGAAATAGCACGATTACAAAGATTACAAGATAAGTTTTATAACTGAATGTTGCCTGATGATAGAAGAGCTTTTTGTGATTTTGGCAATTGGAGGGGGCATCATTGCTTCTGTTACTGACATAAAGTCAGGGATAATACCAAACCGGATGACATTTCCCCTAATCTTAATCGGCATTTTTGGATATCTTGCACATGGGATCGTTTTGGGAAATCTCTCAACGTTTTTTGCATTATTAAAAGGCATCGTCGTAATTTTCATAGCGGGGTACCTGATGTGGGTACTTCGTGCATGGAGCGCAGGAGATGCAAAAGAGTTTTTATTCATAGCGGCGCTTATCCCGGTATATCCTGCGTTCCTTAACGGAACACTTAGCCCAACCATCGCAAGCTACCCCTTTGTAGTCACCGTGTTCATAAACACATTCCTTTCCATATTCCCTTTCATTTTTATTTACTCGATTTATGTTTCGCTGAAAAAAGGGCTCGCCTCCCAATTCTTTTCACCGCTCAAGAGCATTCGAGGGTATATCAAAACCGCGTTTCTGTTAGTTGCGGCACTTGCCATTTCAAAATTCTTTGGGATATGGCTTTTAACACCACTCGCCCTTTTTTTGCTCTACCGGGTACCTTACGGGAGTGGGGTAAGCGCACTTGTTATATCGGCCGATATATTTACTACGGGCACCTCTGTTTATTCCCAGTTCCAATCCACCTTTTCGTATTTTTTTATATCGCTTCTGATTATTGTTGCAATCGGCCTGCTTAAAAACTCAATAAGCATTATCAGAAGCAAGGCACTTATTGAAGAGATTAAAATCACAGACCTAAGTGAGGGGGAGATAGTTGCGGAAGAAATTTATATCCAGGGTGATGAAGTATTAAGAGATAAAAGAAGCATGATAGAGAAGATAAAAGATGCCGCAAGGGATGGGGCCCATCAAAATTTATTTCAGAGGAAAAGCGTTGTGGGCACTGGCGCAGCAGGGGTTACGGGCGAAGAGGTAAAGCTCCTCCAAGGATATGTTAAAGATGGAAAGCTCAAAGATAGGATAAATGTAAAAAAGAGCATGCCCTTTGCTCCCGTTATCCTTGCTGGGCTTTTAATATCTCTAACGATAGGGGATGCTATGCTTGCGCTTAAGACGTGGTTATATGGGTGATGATAGAGGGCAGCTGACAATTGAAGGCATCCTTTTGATGGGATTTTTCATTCTGATATTTGTCGGCATAACTTTTCCTGCAGCACTTCGGGTGTCAAGCTCGAGTGAAGATATCGCATCAATACTGGAGGCACAAAGCAACCTTGATAGGATATCAAGCGCAGTTGAGGCTGTTGCCGCAGGGCAGAAGGGGACGGTAAGGACGGTTACAATAGTTTCAAACATGGGCAGCTGGGAATTGAATACGAATGCCCCAACAGACGGCATCAACCCAACGCCCAAAAGACCGATACTTAACTATGAAATCGGCATCTGGGGTTCAGTGGGGGATGTGCCAGGACAGTTATACAGAATCCGCCCTGGATGGGGCGCAATTACAGTCCTGGACATACCGGGGGTGAGTAATGGGGAGTCGGCAAGTCTTGACGAGAGGACATGCAGTCACTCTTTTGACGGAGAGGGCACATGGGACATAAGAATCGAAAACGCTGCAAATACTTCTGCCCCCTACATAGTATTTGATCCCAGCGATACATCTGCTAACTGCACTGCCTCAAACACAACGATTAACATGTACCTGGTGGGGTGATGACATGGAACGGGGACAGATAACAATAGAGATGATTTTGATTTTCGGGTTGTTCATTTTATTAATCTTCACTGTCTCTTTTCCCACCGCGCTTTTAGGGGATAGGAATTCAAGGGAAGTACAGATTGTGTCGGATGCAAAATTCGCATCAGACAGGCTCGCAACCTTCGCTGCAAGCATATCAAACCCGTCCGAAAAAAGGGAGGTGGAGATATATATGCCCGGATTTACCTCCGCCGGAAATGCCTCAAATGATAAGCCCATTATCTGGTCTGCCATGTGCATCACGTCTGAAGGAAGCTTCCTTAATACCTCAATTGCCATAATCACAAGAACCAACGATGGTACTATCGTCAAACAGGAAACCTACAGTTTTTCTAAGAACCTGGGCAGGGGGAACTGGAAGACCTACGTAAATACAGGAAGCGGCTATAGCGAGGGGGTAATTGTCGAAGACCGCGGAAGTAAATATAACATTTCGATTTCGTGGGAGAATATCACATCAAATACGGTGCCCAAATATTTATCACTGACTAACTGCAGCGCCGTATCCACGCTGGGGACCTGATATGAAGGGTCAGATATCTATAGAGGCGATAATGGCCCTTGGGATAGCGATAGTAATCCTTGCGTCATTTACAAACATAACCTGGGAGAGGTATCAATCGGCAAAGGAGATTGGGGAATCTGGAGAGGCGAGGATGACAGGAGAGCTTTTGGCAGCCGCAATAAATATCGGTTACTCAAATGGGGAAGGGTTTCGCCTCTACCTGGGCAGCAACAAATTGAACTTCTCAAAACTTGACGATATGGGCGTTAAGCTTCCGATAGTTATTAACAGTGCCAATAGGACGATAGACATTACAAAGAACGTGACGCGTGCAGGGGGCGCTCTGTGGAATGTGTCTGTTGGGATAATCCCTGCAAATTTGTTGAAAAATTCTACTTCTCAATATCCAGAGCTCACAGTCTTAAATAACGGCACCCATGTAATTATTTATGCGGGGGAGTCAAATATTGCAGTCCAGTAGGTGAACATATGGGCCATATCGAAGATGTAGGCGAGGCAATTCTAACGTTTATAAGCAGGACTATTTACCACACGATAGGCTTTTTGATATGGATGCTCAAGTTTTTAAGGCCGCTTGAAAGAAATATAAAAATATATCCATATTTTGAGAAACGCAACATTGAGCTTAAGGATTACGTGGTCCTGAAGGCCCAGACGGCAACTTTAATTTTCCTGATGTCTTCTGTGGTTTTTGTCTTCGGGTTCTTAAGTTTCAAAAATCTCGCTTTTTTATTTATCGTATTTGGGGCATATTCCCTGCACATTACACTGGTGCAGTTAAAAGAGCACTTCTCAGGTGACTATCCGGCATACAAAATGTTTTTCTTATCATACCTTGCAATATCTGTATTGCTCGTGGTTGTCAAGCTGGCAAAACCTACCGTGAAAATCGTCTTTCCTCTTTTTCACCTGCTGCTCCTATCGATGGTCTTTGTTGGAGCAGTGTCATTTCTGTTCAAGCGTAAATTCGGTAGAACCTACACACTTGGCCGGGTATTAAAAAGCGGTGATGAGATCGTCGTGAAGGTAAATTACGACCTTCGCTCGGGAGTAAAGCCGGGCGTACACACCTTTGAGAACAAGTTGAAAGCTAAAGAAGGGGACCACGTAAAGCTTTTAGTTGAGAGCAGCAGGTTTAATCTTCGCGGGAGCAGGGTCGTTGGACTTATGCCGGTGGAGTAAGGTAAGAATTTATAATTCAAATTTATTTGCCACTTAGCGCCATCTCTACGGCCTCTCTTGGAGTCTTTGCAAAGATTACGCCAGGGACATCAGCAGGCGGTCCAACTCCCTGATTTTTAAGGACCACCACCCGCTTTTTAGACTTTAATCCGAGGGCGATTTCCGAAAGAGTGCCGTATTCCCCCCCAACTGCAATCAAGGCATCTGCGGTACTTGCAATTATCGCATTTCTCGCATGGCCCATTCCGGTGACTATCTTTATGTCGATGTATCTGTTTGCATCGCCCCCATTCGTTCCAGGGAGTATCCCAACGGTAGTTCCTCCATTTTCCCTGGCCCCCTTTGCCGCTGCCTCCATCACTCCTCCAAGTCCCCCGCATATCAATATACTGCCCGACTTTGCTATTTCCCTCCCGACCTCCTCTGCCAATGTGCAAATATCTCCGCTTCCTGCGCCGGCGCCTATCACCGCTATCTGCCTAGGCATAATAGTACTCTCCCTTTGCCTTTTGACTTTTGTCCTTCTGGCTCCCAGGCTTGTTTGCCCTGGGCCTCCCGGTATCCTGGTCCCTTCTGAAGGTCACGTTAACGTCCTCAAGAAATGTATTCATCCCCTTTCGCATTTCAAGGATGGTTGTAGAAACTCCCCTTATTCCGGACTCACCCTCAAAGACCATCAACCTATCTGAGATATAATCAATGAAAAGTATGTCGTGGTCAACGATTATGCCTGTCGCCTTCTTCTTTTCCATTATCCGCCTTATCATCTTTGCAGTGCTAAGTCTCTGCTCAACGTCAAGGTATGCCGATGGCTCGTCAAGCATGTATATCTCCGTGTCTCTTCCGAGACACATGGATATTGCAACCCTCTGGAGTTCACCTCCGCTCAATTCATCCAGGGGACGGTTTAAGAGCTCTTCGATTCTAAGGGGTCTTGATATTTCAGCTTGGAAAAAGGCAGAGTCTAAATCAGTTATCCTTAGTAAAGTCTCCTGCACGGTCTTTTTTGACTCCGGCTTTATGTACTGGGGCTTGTAAGAAACCTTAAGATCCGTATCTATCCTCCCTTCATCTGCTTCTATTTCCCCTGAAAGGACTTTAACAAAAGTGGTCTTGCCAGTGGCATTTGGGCCGAGCACCCCTAGTACTTCCCCAGCTCGTATCCCCCCGCCCTTCACATCGAGGGTGAAATGTTTATAATTCTTTTTAATATCTGTGAATTTTAAGAGGGTTTCTCCCCCCCATGCCTTCGCAGGGGGCCTTACCTCAAACCGCATTTCCTCAGTCCTAAATCTTATGTTTTCTTCCTTTAGGTAGCCGCCAAGATATACATTGATGCCCTTCCTGACCGTCCTTGGGTGGGATACAATGCCATAGCTCCTCACTTTGCCGTACATCATGGTTACATAGTCTGCGAGGTAGTCGAGGACTACTAGGTCATGTTCTACTACAAGGACCCTCTTTTCACTCGCAATCCCCCTGATAATCCCTGCAACCTTAAGCCTCTGCCGAACGTCCAGGTAGCTTGAAGGCTCGTCGAATATGTAGATGTCTCCTTCCCGGAGGATGGCAGCTGCTATTGCAACCCGCTGAAGTTCCCCTCCTGAAATCTCTTTAATATCCCTTTCAACAGTGTTTGTTAGTTCAAGTCCTGCTACTACCTCGTCCAGCTTGCCCCTTTCATCTGCTTTTATTAAAAGGGATTTTACCTTACCTTTTACCGCCTTTGGCAGGTAGTCGACATACTGGGGCTTGTGAATCGCTTTTAAGTTTCCAAAATATAGGTCTTTGAAATAGTCTGAAAACTGGACTCCGGAAAAGTACTCGATTACTGCATCCCTGCTGCTGGTTTCTAGGTCCCCAAAATTTGGAACTATGTCCCCGGAGAGTATCTTTACTATCGTTGTCTTTCCTATCCCGTTTTGCCCGATTATGCCGGTTACCGATTTTTCCCGGGGGTAGGGAAGCCGGAAAAGTCTGAAGGCGTTTTCCCCATACTGGTGAATCAAATCTCGTTTAAGCTCCTCTGGAAGGCCCACTATGGAAATCGACTTAAAGGGGCACTTCTTTACACAGATGCCACAGCCAGAGCAAAGCTCTTCAGATATTTCTGGTTTTCCCTTTGAATCAACAAAAACTACAGTCTCGTCCCCCATTCTAACGCCAGGGCAAAACCGTATACATTCCATTGAGCACTTCCTCGGCTGGCACGTATCTGGGTCTATGATTGCTATTCTCATGCTTTCACAACTAATTTATGCTGAAATACAGATAAAATTCACTGATGGGAAATATAAAGGTAGCAATTCTAATCGCACTTTCTCTTGCCCTCCCAGTTTTTTTCCTGAAATTTCCACTTTACGTATCGATAAGCTTTGATTTGGAGCGCGACCCGCCGGCAATCAACCAGGGGATGACATCTTTTGAGGGTGTCGGAAAGGTTGCGGACATCCTAGATATTTTGGAACGGCACGATGCACGCGGAACATTCTTTTTTACCGGGAGGGTGGTAAAAAGGTTCCCTACAACCGTATTGGGCATCTGGGAACGCGGACACGAAGTTGCCGCACACGGAGGATTTTACCACGACGAGAGTATTTTTGGCCTCCCGGCAGGTGAGCAGAAGGAAAAAATTTCAAGGACAAAAAAGAGAATAGAGAATATTACAGGCGTTAGAGTTCATGGATACCGCGCGCCCGGACATAGAATTGACAAAGCCACATTCATTGCCCTAAAAGAGCTTGGATTTGCATACGACTCCAGCATAGTTCCAGGTATTGGAGGATGGGTACTGTACAATCACATGATTTTTTCGCCTGTTTCCCCCTATCGCCCTAATATTGATGGCCGCATCTTTTCAGAAAGTTTGGACTTTCTAGAAATTCCCATATCTCCCCTATTTATTAACGGAAATCTCGATTCCCTCCTTGCCTATCAGGGGCAAACGATAACAAAAATCGAGCTTTTTTTCACCGCCGTAAAGTGCAAAATTCAAAGGCGTCCCATGGTCCTGTACCTGCACCCGGGGCTTATGGTCGACCTTCCCAATGAGCCATCAGATTACAGGTCGGGAGAATACCTGATGGATGAATTTGATGATGCGCTTTCCTTTTTGGATATGCTTGGCGCAAGATACGTAGCACTGGAAGAAATTAAATCCCTCTAAAAAGCCTTATTCCAAGCCTCTTGGGAAGTCCCGCTTTCATAATCGCACTCGATGTCTTTTCTATGTCATAACCCACCCTTTTTATTTTGACTTCCTTTTTTTCTGTGTCCAAAAGGGCATAGCTTGCCCGGGGGTCAGAGTCTCTTGGCTGTCCGACGCTTCCAGGGTTAAAAATCAGCTTTCCCTCGATTTTCTTAACAAAGGGAATGTGGGTGTGGCCCAATATTATTATGTCCCTATTTGTATAGTTGAAAAAGTCAGAAAAAACATAGTCAGGGTCACCTGGGAATATATACCCTTCCAGCGGGTTTTTCGGGCTTCCGTGTACCATGTAAAACTCATTTTCATGTGTCATGGGGAGTGCCTTCAGAAAACTTCGGTTTTCTGGGGTAAGCTTGCCTGCCGTCCATTCGATTGCCTTTATGGCCTCTGAATTGAACCAGCCGGTGTCTCCCGTCAAAACGGCCCGGTCGTGATTTCCTAAAAGTGAGGTAGCATTATTAGTTCTTATGAGGTCAATTGCCTCGTTTGGAAATGTATTGTAACCCACAAGGTCGCCACAGCAGAATAAAGGCATCCTCGAAATATCCTCTAAAACCTTCTCAAGCGCAGGAAAATTCGCATGTATGTCTGAAATAACTGCAACCTTCATCAATGACAATATTTTTCTGTGGGAATTTAAAATCATTGCATATGAAGAGGCATGAGATTTTTTTTCTGGCAGCGGTGTACCTCCTGGGCCTCTACTTGAGACTTTTTCCCAGGCTTGAGATAGACCCGCACCTCTTGACGTTTCAGGGGGACATCTGGTACAGGCTGTGCATGGCGCAGTCAATTTTAGACAACCACGTGCTGCCGGAACCGGACATCCGGTATCTCGCTTACGGCTATGTGCCGATGTGGTACCCGCCGCTCTCCCCCATGCTTTTTGCGCTCGGAAGCTTCGTCTCGGGTCTTGATGTTGCGACGTTTAGCTCCAGGATTGTTCCATTTTTCGAGGCGGCTACGCCGCTTTCGATATACTTTTTGGCCCGCTATCTATACAACGGGAAAGCGGCCATTATTGCGACTTTGGCACTTGCGATGACGCCATCCTTCGTGTTCTGGTCTGGCATTTCAGACCCCCAGTCGTTCACGCTTTTTGTGCTCCCCCTCCTGGTACTCTTCTGGATATGGCACTCGGGGCAGGATGCAAAAAATAAGAACATGAGGCTACTTGCGATGGGGATGATTCTTGCAGTAAATTTCCTCATGCACCTATCATACTTTTTAGAGGTCCTGATTTTATTTGCAGTAACGCTTGCACTGATTATAAACAGAGAGGCCAAAAAAGGGCTTATTGTAGATTTTTTTAAGGTAGTGCTCATATCGCAGGCCATAACTGCATTTTGGTGGCTCCCAAATGGCCTCTACTTTTGGTGGATAAATGCGCTTGTGACCTCAAGCGGCATGTACGAGGCATCAAAGCACCTTTCAGAATACGGCATATTTGCAGGGATTCTTGGGGTTTTCTCCTTCCTTTATATCTCCCATGGGTATTTCTTCAGACGCAGGCTAAGGCACCTTATATTAATACTCTGGGCCCTGCCGATATTTTTGGAAACGCAAAATGAAAGCATAATCTGGATGCTGGGAAAAATAAATACTGACTGGTATAACACGCTCGTCTGGTCGACGGTGGGTAAGCCCCTCGAGGGATTTAGGTTTTACTGCTTTTTAGCGCAGCCCCTCTCGCTTGCCATAGGAGTATTTGCAGCCGAGCTTTCTGAAGTGGCAGGAAGATACCGAAGGAACCTGGGCATTTTCGTGATAATACTCTTTATCTTCGGTTTTGCCTGGGGACTCTCGGATTATCGGTATGACGTAAAATTCCAGACATCAGGGATTACCCCCCAGGAATATGAAGCCGCCCAGTGGTTTCGGGAAAACTCTAAAAAAACAGACAGGATAATAGCTGATTACTACCGCGCCCAGATGTTCTGTGCGGTCTCTGGCGGAAAGGCCCTTTTGGGTGGCATGTTCCCGCTCAGAAACGTTGACTATCCCTATATCAAGGCCCCAGGAGAAGTGCAAAACGACCTCTACAAACTCTATAAGGCGGATGGGCCCAAGGAGGCGTCCATGCTCGCAAAAAGATACGGCGCAACGCACATCTTCTACTCTGACAACATGAAAAGATACGGAAATCTCCTGTCGTATCAAAAGCCGGCCTCACAATATGGCGTTGACATAGATGAGAAAAAATTCTCTAGCGAAGAATTTTTTGAGTTCGTTTACAGGGAACAATCTCCATATGGGGAAGTTGTTATTGTGCAGGTGAAATAAGAAAAATATATATTCTACATCTTTCATCCTTTTGATTATGAAGGAGTTTCCTGAAAAGTATACCTCGGTACTCACAGGGCCTCCGGGTGTCGGAAAGCATATATTCGTGCTGGATTTGGTGAAGTTCTATCTCGAAAAGGGGGAGAGCGTAACATACATCACGACCGAGCGCAGTCCCAAAGAAATCAAAGACATTGCAAAGAAGGCCGGCCTGGATTTGGACAAGTACGAGGGGAGCAAGTTCATCTTTATAGACCTATACTCCCATTCCACGGGGGGGAGATATGACAACGGATTTAGCATAGACAACCCTGCAAATTTAAATCTCATTACCGTAAATTTGACAAAGGCCGCAGACATCGTGGGAAAGCCTACGAGGATATTTTTCGATTCTCTTTCCACGCTGTTTCTCCACGCCCCTGAACCCGAAATTAAAAAGTTCTTTGGGGTGCTTTCGTCGAGGGTGAAGACAGATTACGGTTTCATAATATACACCCTCCAGGACGAGATGCACAATGAGCAGACAGTTACTGCGCTAAAACACATGGTAGACAGCGTTCTGGAAATGCGATTCGATGAAGGTCCCCCCTTAAAAAATTTGTTTCGGGTGCATCATGCGAAAGGCATGAAAACCAGTCCCACCTGGCTTGAATTTGAAGCAGGCGAAGAAGGATTCAAGATACTTGGGGAGTTTGTTTCAGCTCAGGTGGCACCAGCGCCATCTCCAGTAGCAGCCGAAAAAGCGGCACCATCAAGTAGCGTGATAAAGTTTGGTGCAATCGGTGTCGTTTTACTATTGGTGGCAGGTGGAATTTTTATGATAAAGGGCGGTGGAGATGAGATCGAGCAAGGTACAGATGAAGGGCCGGTGGTGATAAAGAATTTTTATTCGCTTAAGATGGACAAGACCGTAAATGTGAACGGAAAAGAGGAGCCTGCAGCAATAGATATGAAAACCCGCATAGATTCGAAAGCGCCTGATAAAGGATGGCTTTTGATTGAAAATCCATTCTATAAGATAGAACTGAACCTTGACCACCCGTATTACCGCCTCTATGACAAGATTACTGGAAAGGAAGTTACCATGTTCAATGATAAAGTGGATAATCAGATAGACATGATTACGGGCTCTGACATCGGATACGCAGACCACTCCGGAGAAAATAAGGTTCAATTCTCGACAACGGCACTGCACGATGTAGACGGCATCATCAGGCAGACGATTGTTTATGAAGATAAGGAAAATGGTTTTGTACTTTTAAATACGGAGGGATGGGATTTTATTCCCAGGGACCCTGCATCAGGCTATGATGCAGAGGCAGAAGTCATGCTTGGCCTGTTTGCAGACAGGCCGTACTATATAGATGCAATGGAATTTAACAACCTTCAGATGCTAGGTTATGTCATGCAGCGGTCCTCAAGAGACCCTGACGAAATCGTCAGGTCGTGGGTGCTTTCACCAGATTACAAATCCGCAGTTATCAGAGGCGGGGACTCAGAGCATTTAAACAAAGTGATTTACGAAGACATCTATCAGGTGCAGGGGATTTCTGATGTGGCAAGAAAGCCTTACCACTTTGGTTCTGCTGCCATTTCAAAGATGTTTCCAGATGATGTGCTCTTTGGAGACAAGCAGGGGGGCGCCATAGTATTTACCCTGCCACAGGGGAGGGCAAGATGGGATGACTCAAAGGGCATCTGGGGAGAACAGGTGAGCGGGGAGTACATACTCTACGTTGAAGAGCCTGAAAATGCAATAGCATGGACGATTGAGCCTGTAAATGAACTTGAATTTCTCTACGATATTGTAGAGTTTACCACAGTACCCGGTTATCAAGAGTCCCTAAAAGAGATAGTGGAGAGATATGGAATGGAATATCCCGGAGGAGTTATTAGCGCCCACAACTGGACAACGAAAAGAACCGCATATGTAATAACTCTGGTTCCTCCAGGGTGGTACGATGCAGCGACAAATAAACCTACTGAAGGGACATGGGGCCTTGTAGATTCGGCACTGGAAGATTACAAGAGGTATGAGGGCATCATTTACACGCAGCTAGAATCGACAAAGCCTGTTGCCGCAATGCTGCTTAGAAGATAAGAAAGCTATTTAATTGAGCAAGATGGAAAAATTTACAATGATTGAAAAAACTCCTACGGGAATTGAAGGATTGGACGAAATGCTGGATGGCGGGGTACCAAAAGGATACACCATCCTCGTTGCGGGAGGTCCCGGCTGCGGGAAGAGTACATTTGCCATGCAATTTTTGAAAAATGGCGTTGAGCAGCACGGAGAGAATGGTATTTACATATCACTTGAAGAACTTGCAAAAGACATGGTGAGAAATTTTTCCGGATACGGCTGGGACTTGAGCAAAATAAAGATTGTCAGCATGATTCCACAAAAGGCAAGCACTGTTCAGGAGACAAAATACGTTGAGCTTTCTGACGTTATTGAAAAAAAACAAGAAAAGCTAAATGCCGTAGAACTGAAACCCAAAAAGTTTTCTGTCGATCTGGTAAGAGATATAATCAAAGAATACGTAAAGGAGGTTGACGCAAAAAGGCTCGTTGTTGACTCCCTTGCGGCCCTCTCGGTCCAGCTTGAGGATGCCTTTTCAATCAGGCAGGAAATTTTGGGCCTTAGCAATCTTTTGACCGAACTTGGCTGCACATCCCTGCTGCTTACCGAAATGCCGGAAGGTCAGAAAGGGATAAGCAGATACGGCATAGAAGAATTCATCTGCCAGGGCGTTATTGCACTCTACAACATCAGGAAGGGGAGCGAGAGGGTAAGGGGCCTTGAGATTCTAAAAATGAGGGGAACAAAGCACAGCCAGAAAATCTGTCTCATGGAAATGGGAGCCCAGGGAATTATAGTATACCCGAATGAAAATCTGCACAGCGGCACATCTGGATTTTAAGCCGAGGACTGTATCTTTTTCAGAACTTCATCAGAGTCTTTGTAATAGTCCTGAATCCACTTGTAAACAACGTCCAATTTTGTTATGCCCTTCCCAGCAAGGTAGTCCAAGACAATCGTCCTCTTCTCAAGCTCAATGTTAAGCTCTTCACCGCTGATTCCAGCCTTTTTTGCAATATCCTGCTTAAGCCTGCTGGGAGTTCCAGTGGCCTTTACCTTATCCTCTTTGGGGTCATGCTCGTAAATCTTGTTTAAAAGGACCTTATCAAGCTCGGTTCCTGCAATCTCTGCAATCTCTGTAACTCGCCTTCTCACCTTCCCGCCGACAGAGATTCTATTTTGCATTATTATCATGTCCATTGCAGGTATCATAATGAGGGGAACGTTCATCGGGGCATTTATGAGCCTTGTCACCGTCTCGTTTGCAGTGTTTGCGTGCGCAGTGCCCATGCAGCCGTCGTGCCCTGTGTTCATTGCGACAAAAAGGGTTGACGCCTCCTCTCCCCTCACCTCTCCAAGAATCAGGCGGTCGGGCCTCATTCTAAGCGTGTTTATAAGGAGCTGATTAAAAGAAAGTCCGCCCTTTCCCTCTACGTTTGGAGGCTTTGTCTCAAGCCGTATCATATGTTGGAGTGGAAGCTGCAATTCTGCGGTATCTTCTATCGTAATTACCCGCTCTCTTTTAGGGATAAATAGTCCCAGACAGTTTAGCGTTGTAGTCTTGCCTGAGCCCGTACCTCCCGATACCAGTACGTTTGCAGGCTTTACCCCCATGCCGTCTACGGCAAGCCACATAAATGCAGCGACTTCAGAAGAAAACGTCCCAAAGTTAATAATGTCAATTATGGTAAGTGCCTCTGCCTTAAACTTTCTGATTGTAATTGTAGAGCCGTCTAGCGATGCAGGTTTTAGGGTTGCATTAACCCTGCTTCCGTCTGGAAGTCTTGCGTCCAAAAGAGGATTTGCGATATCAATTTTTCTCCCGGAGAATCTGCCAATCTTCTCTATTATCCTCTGGATGTCCATATCGTTTTCGAAGACAATGTTTGTAGGAATGGCACCGTGCTTCCTGTGCGCAACATAAACAGGAGCTCCTACCCCGATTACCATGACCTCTTCGAGGGCGTCGTCATTGAGGAGTGGCTGAATTGCGCCGTAACCTATCATGCTGTTGACTATTATTTCTCCCATCTGGAAGAGTTTATTGCTGTCTGGCTCCTCAAAACCTTTCCGCTTTTTGACGCCGGATTTAAATACCTCGATTTCTCCAGCCATCATCTCTGAAACTTCTTCTCTGAGCTTTTCTTTTCTGGTCTCTTGATCTGTTATGCTGTCCAGATTAATAGACATTTCCCTGATTGCCCGGTCAGTGACATCTATCATGAACTGTCTATCAGCAGGGGTCAAATCAGGCAGATTAACTTTGTAAAGCAGTTCTTTTTCTTCGTCTTCTATAATCTCAAAGTTTTCCCCTGATTCCAAAGCTGCCATGGAGAAACTTTAATCTATCAGGCACATAAAAGTTTTTCTGCAAGGGATGGTTTTTAGTGGGAACGGTCACTTTTCAATTGGATACTTGTACGAGCCGTCAGTATTTTTAGTGTTTGCCCATTCGTCCCAGGATCCATCGTAGTTTCTTACGTTCTCATAGCCTAAAATCTCTTTTAGCGCAATTAAGGTGTGGGAAACTCTGATGCCCCCCTGGCAGTATATTATAATTTCCTTGTCCGAAGTGACACCAATTGCCTCGTACATATTTTTCAGCTCTTCTTCTGACTTGAACGTATAGTCTGGATTCATAACATCTCTCCAGTTGAGGAAAACGGCTCCAGGTATGCGCCCGCCCCTCTCAGAGCCAAATTTTTTCTTGCCGTCATACTCTTCTTTAGCGCGGTTGTCTAAAATCACAATATCGCTGTTGTCAAGATTTTCGAGAACGTAGTTCCCCGTGGCCCTCGTGCCAGCGTCCGGCTCGTCTGCCGTATACACTGCCGGAGTTACAGTTGGCGAGCCCCCGCCTTGCGTTTCCCTTCCATCACTTGTCCACTTCTCTATTCCACCATCTAAAATCCCAATATTCTCGTGTCCATAATACTTGAGCGTCCACCACATTCTGGCAACCCATGCAGCGTCCCAGGCTCCGCTGTATTTCCCATAGACGACGACTACATCTTCATTGGAAATTCCATTATCGCCCATTGCCTTCTCGAATTTTGCCTTGCTTGCCACGATTCCAGAACTGCCCTTTGTCTTGGGAGATTCCATTATATCGTTGGCATCAATGAAAATGGAACCGGGTACGTGCTCTTTTGAGTAGCTTGATTTGGCACCTCTTCCCGTGCCCACGTAAACGATGCGCAAATTTGTGGCGCCCAGATTTTCAGCCAGCCAATCTCCATTAACAATTGGGTCTACCCCTTCCACAGGCGATTGAGTGGGTTGTGGAGGTTCGGGAGGGGGAGTCGTGCACCCGGATAATACGAAAACCGCCCCCAAAAAAACTATTGTGATAAATGCGAACTTGATACTAAACTTTCCTGTGTTCATCCAAATCCTCCTTTAAGTTTATAGAACTTAACGTTGATGGGGTATTTAAAATTTGCCAATGGGGCAGCCTTTCACAATAAGTAGATTTGAGAGTAGCCTCTTTCCCGTGAATACTCTTATATACTTCTAGAACTTAAATATTAATTAAAGGTGGTGGCCTTTTGAGGAAACGTATAGCAGCAGCTTTTATAGTGGCATTTTTGCCGTTATTAATCATTGTGCCCCTCATAATGGGGACAGTTACACATGAATCATTACACTATGCTCTATCGAAGATAGACAGTCGCGTTGAACCGGAAGGAGTTTACTTCTTTTCTGGTTGTGAAACAAAAAACGCAATTTCATGTGTTCGAAGTCGCTGGACTACAGACGACATCAATGAGCAGGAGGCGTGGACAGCGGAAAGTGATAAAAGAGAAAAAATTGTCGATTTTGTGGATTTCACTGTCACAACTGCTGTTTCTATTGCTATGGTTATAGGTGCTTTGAAAGTATAAATATTAAGGGTGGAATCTCTTGAGACCAATATCCTTGGTATTAGAAAAAAAATGCAAATAAAAAGAGGAATATCCAACCGTTTTTGCCACAAATCAGCTTTTTCATTTATAACGCCTTCAAAGTCACTCAAGTACAAGACCTGAAAATATTAGTCTTTTCTATATTGACAGTTCCTCTGCGTCGATATATATTTTCCCACGACTTTAACTCCCAGCACCTCAGCAAAAGTATTGTTGCCATAAAGCCAAGATGGTGACAGAAATGAAATGTCCGATGTGTGAAAAAGGTAACCTGAGGAACGGAGAAGGTGAAGAGGAGATGTTCGGGGTAGCCCTGGGAAAATTTCCGGCAGAAATCTGCGATAAATGCGGTGAGTCTTTTCTAGACGAAGAAGCAATGCAGAAAATCGAACATAAGGCAAAGGAGATAGGAATCTTTGGCCTTGAAAGAAAGGTCAAAATAAGAAAGTCCGGGAACTCTCTTGTCGTTACCATACCACCGGAAATTGCAAAGTATACTAACATGAAAAAGGAGACCCTTGTAAGCCTAATACCTACGGGGAAAGGAAAGATAGAGATTGAAATAGCCGGGTGAAGGAAAAGTCACCATACTCCCTACTCAGATGGGAGGGTCTCAAACCCCATTTGAGAGAAATGCAGATCAAATGCCCTCTCTATTTCCAGTTCTTTCATCACCACAAAACTCGTGCAGTCCGTAAAACTCAGCTCGTTATCATCGTGATTTTTAAATATGTCCCATGCAGAATCTTCGATGCCCTCGTCAATTCTAATAATTTTCAAACTTTTTGATTTTCTTACCTTATCTCCAAAACCGACCGCCTCTTTATGTCCGACCTTAAATAGGAACAATGTCAATGCCTCATTAATGATGTTGTTTGTAGTGTAGAGAAGGCCATACTTATTTTTAGCAATATCTGCTTTTACCAAAGAAGCAGTGTTGTGATTTACGTCTGTTTGGACTTCCATGGCATAAAAGGCACTGGTATCAATGAAGATCATGCATTCACCTGTACAGGTATGCATCATGTTTTATTGAACCATTTTTTGGTCCCTTCTTTGCCACAGGTTCAGAGAAAAAAGAGTCATCAGGATCAACTTTTTCCATTTTCACATAAGTCTTAATCGCCTCTTTGACCGTGCTCTTAATTGTGCTATTCTTCTCTGAGGCTATTTGTATAAGCAGGGCATATTCTAAATCACTCACTTCCGTTTGTACCACTTTCATGTTTCATCACTAATGTACCATGTAAACTGTACCACGTACACTATTTTCAAAAAATTAAAGTTCTTTCAAAATCTCTTCTAAATCCTTGATAAACCCCTTTACACTCTCCTCGGTCACATGAGGCATAATAACTAGCCTAATCTCTCCTTTTGTAGTATTGGAAATGCTCCAGCCATTATCAGCAATCTTTCTTGAAATCACATCCTGATTTTTATGCCCGAATACAAGGATGTTCATGGTTGGCCTTATGACCGGGAGATCAAGCTTTTTCAGCTTTTTGTATAATGTCATTGTGACGTCCATGCATTTTTTCACGTTTTCTTTGTATCCTTCTCTCCCTAGCAGACTATAAACCGCGTAAACCGCAGCCGCGGAGGCGCCAGTCCTTGTCCCTGTGAGGGTGTACTGCTTTTTTTCTGTAAGATATGGGGAGCGTTTTTCTATGCAGTTGACATAGGACCTTTCCCTTACAAGGAGGCACCCCGCAGGGATTGGCGAAAGCCCCATTTTGTGGGGGTCAATTGTAATCGATGAGACTCCATCCAAAGAGAAGTCAAATTTCCCGGCTTCATAACCGAGTTCTTTTAGGAAGGGTATTACGAACCCGCCAAATGCAGCGTCTACATGCAAAAATATGTCCTCCTTAGAAGCAACTTTGGAGAGTGCCGCTATATCATCTATGGTTCCGTATTCTGTACTTCCGCCAATGCCCACGATTGCAACTGTATCCTCATTTACTTTTGTTCTTACGTCGGAGACGTCTACACAGCGCTCCTTAACTTTCGCCTTTACCAGCTTGAGCCCGAGCATGTCAGATGCTTTGTCAATCGAGAAATGTGCAGTTTCAGGTGCTATGATCTCTGGACGTTCCCTCTGTTTCATGTTTCTTGCAATCCAGAGGGCCATTATGTTTGCCTCGGTCCCTCCAGAGATTATAAAACCACTTGCATCCGATTTCCCCAAAAGACTTCCGAGCATTTCAATGGCCCTGTTTTCCAGCTCCTTTGTGCCTTTGAAAAGACCTGCATCCCCTAGATTCGTATCCGAAAAGAGTTCGTACGCCTTCCTGGCAAACGGGTGTGGCGAGGTGCACATCGAACTTAATATTTTACCGTCAGAATAGTGCCAATCCTTTTTGCTTGCGTCAAAAAGGCTCTTTAAAATCTCTTCTTCACCCATGACCTTCTTTTGCATAGGATTTAGTACTCCCAAATAGAATAAAAAAGTTGGGAGGGTAGCTTATCTTGTTGCACTTTCCAGAAGAATCCGCTTCTCTGTTCTCGAAACAGTCTCCCTCACTGTCTGCACGGCGTCAGGGTTCGCAGAGACGCTGCTTATACCGAGCTTTACAAGAATTTTTACGACGTCAGGGTAGCTTCCGGCCTGACCGCAGATTGACGTATCAACGCCCGCTGCCCTGCACTTTTTTATTACCATCTCTATCAGTTTTAACACGGCAGGGTGCTTTTCTGAAAACAGCTTTTGGACCCTCTCGTTATTTCTGTCGATTGCGAGGGTGTACTGCGTAAGGTCATTAGTTCCGAAACTTACGAAATCGAGACCTTCTTTTATAAGATCATCTATTATCAAAGCGGAAGCTGGCGTTTCGACCATTATGCCGAACTGCACATCCTTGTGAGGTATCAGGCCAACTTCTACTGCCAGCTTTTTTGCCTCAACCAGCTCTTCTGGCTGTTGGACCAGAGGTATCATCACGCCAATGTTCGTATATCCCTCGTCCACAAGTCTTTTTATGGCCTTGAACTCGGCTTTTAATAGCTCTGGCTGGTCTATTCCTCTCCTAATCCCTCTCCATCCAAGCATGGGATTGTGCTCTATGGGCTCTTCTTCTCCACCTTTCATGCCTCGAAACTCATCTGTTGGTGCATCGAGAGTCCTTATATATACAATCCCATTTGTCTTGTAGAATGCATCGACGACAATTTTAATGTCCGATGCGAGTCTTCTAATGAACTCTTCTTCATCACCCTTTGATATGAAGTCTATAGGGTGCCTGCCCATGCCAAGGATTATGTGCTCTACCCTCAAAAGTCCCACGCCATCCGCAATATTGGCCATTTTTGTTGCGATTCGTTCATCAGGCACTGCAAGATTCACTTTCACCTCGGTAGCAGTGATTATCTTTTGGGGCGCCGTAGAAACGACTTCAGGGGACTTTTCTTCAGTCTTGGTCAGACCCCTGTACACAACACCCCTGGAACCGTCGACTGATATCTCCATGCCATCTTTTAGAACTTCTGTTGCATTGCCTGTACCAACAACGCTGGGAATGCCAAGTTCCCTTGATATTATGGCAGCATGGCATGTCATCCCCCCGTCTTCTGTTACGATGGCGCTTGCCCTCTTCATCGCTGGCACCATGTCAGGATTTGTCATCGTTGTTACCAAAACGTCATTTTTCTGCACTTTGTCGAGTTCTTCTATGTTGAATATTATTTCGACTTTTCCACTACCTACTCCAGGAGAGGCACCATGCCCTTTAATGAGTATCTCCCTTTCTTTGAAATCTTTCTCTTCTTTCCCTTTTTCCTCGTCAAATAATGCAGTTATTGGACGGGACTGCACCAAAAACACCTTGCTATCTTCTATGGCCCACTCTATATCCTGTGGAAAGTTGTAGTGTTTTTCTACATCCATACTAAATTTAGTGATCTTTTTCATTTCACTTTCAGTTAGTACTTGTGCAGTACTTTTTTTCCCTTTAATCTTCACTTCCACTGTTTTCCCTGTCTTTTTGTCCTTGGTGAACATCATATCCTTCTTTCCTATCTCTTTTTCAACAAGCTTTAGGTTATTTTTGTCAATCACATAATGGTCGGGGGTAACTGTGCCAGATACCACTCCCTCGCCAAGTCCCCAGCCCGCCTCAATTATAAGCTGGTCAGAATTTCCAGTCATCGGGTTTGCGGTGAACACAACTCCCGCTTTTTCTGAATTAACCATTTTCTGCACAACCACGGCCATAGAAACCGTATCGTGCTCAAAACCCTGTTTTTCTCGATAGAATATTGCGCGGGGGGTAAAAAGCGATGACCAGCATTTCTGCACACTATCTATCAAATCCACATTAGAAATGTTCAAAAACGTTTCCTGCTGGCCGGCAAAGCTTGCACCTGGAAGGTCTTCTGCCGTAGCAGAGCTTCTTACGGCGACAAACTCATTTTTTTTGCCGGTCAATTTGCATAATTTTCTATAATTCTCTCTTACGGTCTTTTTTACGGCATCGGGCATTTTTGTTTTCATCATCATCTTGCGTATCTTTTTTGATGAATTCTGAAGTTCCGAGGTTTTGTCCACCTGTGTATTATCAAGCACTTCGTTGATTTTCGGCCTAAGGCCGCTCTCGTCCAGAAATCTCTTGTATACCTGTGCTGTGATTACAAAACCCGGCGGCACTGGAAGTTTTGAACTTACCATCTCCCCTAGATTAGCTCCTTTACCTCCAGCAATGTCCACATCTTCTTTTTTCAAATCTTCGAACCATACAACATCCATTGATTCCACTTCCATTTAACTTAAAGAATTTTTCAAAATCTTTGCCCTTGATTTTTGGTAGCCCTTTTCACTGAGTTTAGAAATTAGATTTAAATTGTCTGAAGAGACGTTCAGCCGTAGTAACAATAGTTTCAGATTGGGCAGGTTCATAATCTTTATCTCATTTAATGCCTCTAGATCCCTCATCACCTTCGCCAGAGCGACAAGCTCGGAAAACTTCCTTACGAAAGTGAACGTTGGACATATTGCCCCATTTTCTATCCTTGAGACGGTCTCCCTTCTCAGGCCCAAAAGGGTGCCCACATCCTCCTGCCTTATACTAAGAGAGTTCCTGATACATTTGATTTTAAGGCTGGGATTTTCAGAGGATAACACGGCCCCTCCAGTGTCTCTCATGTATCTCTCATATTCTTTTTTAGGAAGGTACATTCTTTCAACACCCAGACATTTAAGCCATGATAGTTTTCTATATCGATATATAAATAGTTTTTGAGAAAATGTTACGTATGATGTAACAAATCTATTTTACATCCGTAAGCAGCCGCTTGAAGTCCTCTTCTTGGGAGGCTCTTGCAATCGCCCTGTTTAATACCTCAAGTATCACGTATTCTGTAAAGTGCTCCTGGGAACAGTGTGGGCATGGCTTTAGAGATTTTGCGACGCTAGATATCTCTCTTCTGTAGTTTTTGACGAGTTTTTCTGCAAATTTTTTCACCTCCTCACTAGTTTCTTTGATAGCGTCCTCAAGCCTCTCGTCAAAGTCTTCTGGCGCCCTGTGCTCCATTAAGCGAACGTTTGAAGCATAGTACTTCAAAACTCCCCCGCGTGAATCCACAAGCTTTGTAAGCTCAACAAGCCCTGCCTTTTTTAGCATGTCCAGATGATGCCTGACAGTTGTTTCTGCCAGGGAAATCCCCTGTTTTTCCAGCTTCGCCTTAATGTCAGAAATTGAGCCCGCCTGTTTTGATAGGATATGAATCATAGCTGACCTTACAGGGTCGCCAATCGCCCTGGACCTTCCCGGGTCTGTCACTACAACCCCTACTTGCCTGACATTCTTCTCAAATATCTCTGCCATTCCTACCTCTGTAGTATACTATAAAAATTGTACTATTACAAAAAATATTGTAATGGTTATACTAATTTAATTAAAGAGATGCTGGAAATTGAGGTAATTACGGCACCGGGTTGTATGAAGTGCGGGCGTACAAAAGAACTCCTAGGTGAAGTTCTAAAAGACTACGGAGGAGTTATTCTCAAAGAGGTAAGCGTGGTGGATATCCCAGAACGCATAGTCGAGCTTGGCATAATGACGACCCCGGCAGTAATTATGAACGGAAAACTGGAGTTTCGGAGTAAACCTAAAGAGGAGGAGCTGCGAAATAAAATAGAAGAATATTTGAAAAGTGATTAAAAATGGTGCTTGCAGACCTTTTGGTACTCCCTTTATTTTGGGGGCTTATTGGCTCTGTTGAGCCGTGCTCCATTGGCATAAATTCTATCTTTTTGGCTCATACAAACAAGTTTGAAAGGTCCAGAAGAATTCTGGAGGCCTTAAAATTTACTTTGGCAAGGGCGCTAATTCTTGCCTTAATAGGGCTAACAGCAGCCTTTGCTGGAAATAGATTCTTTTCATTTCAGAGTTCCTACAATATTGCCTTTGGAATTTTTTACATATTCTTAGGGATAGTTCTGATAATCAGCAGGAAATGGTCTATTCCGATGCCGAATATCGATATATCTCAAATTCTCAAAAGAAAAACTTTTTCAGAGGGAAACAAGACACTTGCCATGGGTGCGGCATTTGGATTTGCAATACCTGTCTGCGCAGTTCCATTTATAGCTGCCCTTCTGGGAAAGTCGCTTCTTTCTGGAGACCTATTTTTTGGCTTTTTATCCCTTTTCATATTTGGAACAGCGCTTTCGCTTCCTCTGCTTCCGCTCAGTTATTCTGAAAAAGGACACGCCATTATGGGAAAAATCGCCAAGAAATCATACCTCACCTATTACATCGGGGGTTTGGCCTTAATTGTTCTTGGAATATTTACAATATATAGCTGGGTTTTTGTTTACCCAAAGTATTTACCTTGATGATTGTAGTATTTTAGGGGACTTTGTTAAGATGAAAGGCAATAAAAAGTGGACTATTTTTCTGTTTGTCATTTTGATTGTACTATCCATTAAATACCTGAGTTTTTTTGCCGACCCAAGTTTTTTTTCTTCGGTATGCTTAACCTACAGTAGTTACATACCTTTCATCATCATCGCAGCTATGATAATACAATCTATTGTGGTCCCGCTTCCTTCTTCTGCTATAGCGCTAAGTGCCGGCGCCCTATGCGGCATTTTTCTGGGCTCTCTTTATATATGGATAGGGGCTCTGATTGGGGCCTCTCTATGTTTTTTCATCTCGAAAAAGTATGGCAAGTCATTGCTCAAAGGAAAATTTAGCCCAGGTAAAACAGAAAAAATCAATAATTTCATGGCCAGTTACGGATTCTTTGCAATACTAGTTGCACGCCTAATCCCACTAATATCGTTTGACATAGTAAGTTACGGTGCAGGTCTCACAACCATAAGTTTCAGGAGATTTTTCATTGCCACTGCAATTGGCATTATCCCCGGCACACTTTTTTACACATGGCTCGGCCTAACAATTTTAAGATTTGAGACGTTGGGCCTTGTTTTAACTTTAATTATGATATTGGCCATGGTCTATTACTTGAAGTCGTAAATTAAAGCTTTAAGAGTTCTTTTCCCTTGTCAATGGAAATCCTGCATGGCATGGGAATCTTGTGCGACGCTCTTATGAGGGCAGTTTTGGCCGCCTTAAAGTGTGCCGATTCTGTGCAAAGTGTGGCGAGCTTCTGGCCCTTTTTTACACTTGCGGCGAGGGACACAGGTTTTCCAAATGAAAGTCTCATCCCATCTGATACCCTGTCAGCACCTGCACCCGTTGCCATTTTATTTTCCCGTAAAATTTCATGGGGGTATACTCTATACTTCATATAGTATCCTACAGGACCGACAATCTTTGATATGTACCTGTTTGAGGAAATTCTTGCAGCCTCAAGTGCATTGTGTGTTATCTGTCCAGCTTCCTTTGCTACAAGCGAAAGCTCAATCTCAAAATTTTCTGCGTTTTTAAGGTCCCCCATATCAAATATTGTTATCTTCGATTGGGGGGTTCCCCTCATATACTCTTTTCTTGTATACGAGCGGGGTTTTGCTGTCCTATAAACTCTTCCGGGTCTTATTCCCATATTAAAGCACCTTTATGCGAGTGAGAAAGTTTACGCTAAACAAATATAAAGTTTGCTGTCAAAAAAAGGCGCATGGCAATTGTCTTCCGGGGTGATTTGAGGATATGCAGGGCCAAAGTGGCATCAAATTTTTTTTCCAGGGCCAGGGGGCTGATGCTAAAAGGGCGCCTTAAAAAAGGAGAGGGCCTTCTTATCGAGTTTTCCAGTCGTCTGAAATCGCGCTCGGTTCATTCTTTTTTTATGAGATTCCCCATAGATTTGATATTTATTGATGAGGATATGGAAGTTGTCGACCTAAAGACCCTGGCACCATGGGGAATATATAATCCTGCTGGGCAATGCAAATTTGTACTTGAGGTGGATAAGGGAACCATCGATGAGAATAATATGAAGGTTGGAGATAAATTGGGAGTTGAGTAGATTTTCAATCAGTCTTTCTTATCATCGTCCGACTTCACCCTGGCACGTTTAAGAGCTTTTGTGTGCACCTCCCCTGCTAGATGCAGTGGGGCCTTTTTTGATTTTCCAATGTCGAAACCTACCGAGGCTTGGCAGAGGAACTGGACCTCAAGTGCTATTCTGGATAGTGCATCTTCTGTTTTCATCCCCCTTACCTTCTCTGCTGCGGTCCAAGTAGCGCCGCATGGGGCTCCTTTTATAACTTTTATATCCTCAATTGTGCCATTCTTTTCACAAACTTCGAATACTGGATAGCCGAATTTTTCGAAACCCTTGATTTTATCACTAAGTATTAAAGAGCAGCAGATTCTGGGGTTTAAGGCGCCTTTTACATTCGTTCCAGGAACGATTATCGGAACATCTTTTTTTTTCGCAATCTTTACAAGATATTCGGTTAAATCCCTGTGGTGAAGGTGGTCAAAAATCAGGTCTGCCTCAAAATCCGCGTCAATAAAATCCTGAGGGTCGTCGATAATTTCTGGAAGAGTTTCATCAACAGTAAAACTTTCGACTTCTATATTACTATGCTTTTTCAATCCCTCTATTATATGGTTTGCATAGCCTTTTCTTTGGAAGACAATTACTTTCATTTACGGCCTCGCTCGGGCGCAGCAGTTCAAGAGTTCATCACCAGGGCATCCAATAATCTCAAGAAGCGCTCAGTTCTATCGCCTTCTCATTCTTACTTTTTAATGGTCCTCTTTAAAAGGTCATACCAGGTATAAATGAGTAGAAGGACGGGCACCAGAAAAAGAGTCATTGTTATCTGGGAGAGCCCTTTTATACTCCAGAAACGGTCAGAAGCCATAGCGATTTCATGGATGACTAAAGTTGCCCCTACAAGCGTTGAGTTTACCCATATCTTTCTTATAAAGGCCTCTTTTAAAAATAACTGGGCTTTCAAAAGTTCCGTGTTCACCGATTTTACCATAATAAGCATACCAATTCCTATGGCGACGATGGCGAAGGTAATCCCAAGATTTATAAATTCGATTATTAAACTACCTGTCACGTATCTACCTCCGGCAATGTTTTCCTGCAAAACTTTCTATACATCTCCAAGTCCTCTAAATTTGACAGTTATTTATATCTATCGCACTATATTCGATTAAATTATAAATACCGGGCATCCAATGGATTATCATGGCCAGCATGGACATTGAAAAAGATGCAGAAAAAGTCCTAAAGGAGCTTTCAGAGGCATTGGGAGATATAGACCTTGCTGAGACATACTACGTAGTTGATGACATAAACGTCACGCGCAAAAGCAAAAAACCTTCAATCGACAAAAAGTTTGAAAAACAGGCAAAAAAGAATGCCCCACATTTAGACGAAGACGGAAGCTTTGTCATGGAAATAGGGAAGTGGGTAGAGTAGATGGAAAGCGCCGTAGAGAATGTCTCTCGATACCTGGAGAAAATCAAAAAGGACAAAACAAATTCCTTTCTCAAGATAAATAAAAACGCTCTAAAAGATGCAAAGGAAATTGACAAAAAAGAAGGCAAGGCAGGAAAGCTTGCAGGACTTGCCATAGCAATCAAGTCAAACATAAACGTTCGCGGGCTCCATGCCACGTGCGCATCAAAAACACTGGAAGATTACATTTGCGGATATGACGCAACAGTCATAGAGCGTATAAAAAGAGAAGGGGGGGTCATAATAGGAATGACAAACATGGACGAGTTTGCCTGCGGAAGCTCTGGTGAGACATCCTGCTTTGGTCCGACACAAAATCCTGCCGCAAAGGGCAGAATTCCTGGTGGCTCTTCCTCTGGCTCTGCCGCAGCGGTAGCTGGAGGCCTGTGTGACATTGCTCTGGGATCTGATACGGGAGGCTCGATTAGAAATCCTGCATCCCACTGTGGGGTCGTGGGGCTCAAACCCACCTATGGCCTCGTCCCCCGATATGGACTAATTGACCTTGCAATGAGTCTTGACCAGATAGGTCCTGTTTCGGGCGACGTTTACAAAGCTGCACTAATGCTGGAAATTATCTCTGGTCCGAGCAAATTGGAGGGAACAACTCAAAAAATCAGTAGCAGCTATTCCAAAAACCTCAACTCTGATATCTCCGGCTATACGATTGGCATTGCCGAGGAATTTCTTGAGCTTACGGACCCAAGCATCATGGCCGAGATTAATAAGTCAATAAAAAAGCTTGAGAGAATGGGCGCGGAGATAGTAGATGTCACTCTCCCCAACCTGGATAAGGGGCTTCCCACATATTATCTAACTGTATTTGTTGAGTTCTTTTCTGCTACTAGAAAGTTTGACGGTAGAAGATACGGAAAAAAGATAGAGGACGTGTGCGGAAAGGAGGTACTGAGGAGAATTCTGCTTGGAAAATACATAAGCCAAAAGGAGTTTACCGAAAAGTACTACAAAAAGGCCCTGCAATTCAGATCGCTTATAAAAGCTGACGTACAGGAGGCCCTAAAGAACGTGGACGTAATAGCAGGTCCAACAGTCCCTAAACTGCCTCATAAACTCGGTGAGGAGATAACTGACCCGCTTGTAATGTATGCATATGATGTCATGACGGTGCCTGCAAACCTTGCCGGAATTCCTGCCGGAGTAATAAAAGGTGGCGAAGTAAGGGGAGTTCCAGTAGGGCTGCAAATCCAGGGAAGGGCGCTTTTTGAGCAGAAGATTTTGAACGTCATGCATGCGCTTGAAGGGGGGGTAAAATGAAAACGGTCATCGGCTTTGAAATTCACGAGCAGGTAAACACGCCAACAAAACTATACTGCGATTGCCCCACAAATTATAGAGATGCCCAACCTAACACAAATATCTGCGAGGTCTGCACCGGAATGCCAGGTTCAAAGCCGTTTCCGATAAATCAGGATGCCATTGATGCAACAATAGAAATTGCAATGATGCTGAACTGCGAGATTATAAAGGACCCGGTGTACATCCAGAGGAAGCACTATGACTACCCAGACCTCCCATCGGGATATCAGCGAACTTCTCTCCCCATAGGAAAAAACGGGAGCTTGCTTGGGGTGGGCATATGGGAAGTCCACCTGGAAGAAGACCCGGGAAAATATGACCCAATCAGTGGAAAAGTGGACTACAACCGTTCTGGCGTGCCCCTCGTTGAAATCGTAACTGCACCGGAGATTTATAGCCCTGAGGATGGGAGGAATTTTATGCGGGAGCTTTTAAAGGTGCTCAGATATACGGGAAAAGTAAGGACCGAGGGAGGCACTATGCGTATGGACACTAACATCTCGCTTGAGGGGGGCACGCGTGTCGAGATAAAGAATATTAACTCGATAAAGGGGTCCTACAAGGCGCTTAAGTTTGAGATTACCCGACAGAAAAATCTTGCGAGACGTGGCAGGAAGATAAAGCGTGAGACACGTGCGTTCCTTGAAGCGCAAATGATAACCAAAAGTATGAGGGCAAAAGAAGAGGCAGATGAATACAGGTATATCCCGGACCCCGACATCCCCCCGCTTTTAGTAACAGATGCAAAGGTCAAGGCGATAAGGGGCATTATGCAGGAGGCCCCGCACCTGAAGGAGGGAAGATTTGTAAAGGACTACGGCGTCAAGACAGACGATGCAAAGATAATCGCAAGCGAGCTCGAACTTGCAAACGCCTTTGAGGAAATAGCAAAGGACGTCGATCCAAAATATGCTGCGAACTGGATTCGAGACGAGCTAAAGCGCGTGCTTTTGTACAACAAAAAGACTTTTGCTGAAAGTGGCGTTAAAACTAAGCACATAGTGGACCTTTTGAAGCTGATGCGCAGTGATATCCATTCAACGATAACGGCTACAACAGGGCAAAAAGTCCTAGAAGTCATGGTCGAAAGTCCTGACTCTCCAGAAAAGATCGTCAAAGATCTCGGCCTGGTCAAGATTACAAAAAACGACGTTTTAGAAAATGCGGTATCTGAGGCAATGAAAGAAAACCAGAAGGCCGTGGATGATTATCTTGGCGGGAAGGACGAGGCCCTAAACTTTGTCGTCGGGCAGGTCATGCGAAAGACTAGGGGCAGGGCGGACCCAGAGACAATACTAACCATGCTGAAGAAAAGGCTTGGGCGGGAGAATTAGAATCCGAGCATATATTGAAGTTCTCATTTTTAGGGCATTAAGTTTTGAACTCTGCGAAGGTATATATAACCGGGACAAATCCTTTTCAAATGGTCTAATGTGAAGGATATCTCAAGATGGAGGACAAAAAATCAAAAATAATAGCTCTTGCGGAAACGGGGGCGGTAGATAGGGCCATAGAGAAGGCAGGGAGTGACTTAAAGCTTCTAAACGATTTGGGTGCACATTTTGGAAAACAAGGGAGTCCTGCCGGAGAATTTTTTTTAAAAAGGGTCATAGAATTAGACCCTAGTTATGCCCTGGCCCACAATAACTTGGGCATCATATTGGCAGATATCGGGAACACAAAAGAGGCAGAGAGAGAATACAGAAAAGCAATTGAATTGGACCCAGAGGATGCAACATCCCATTACCATCTGGGCTTCCTGCTTGCAAAGACTGGGCGCATAGAAGAAGCAGAGAGAGAATACAGAAAGGCGATCAAGCTGGACCCTAAAGACGCAACAGCCCACTACAATCTAGGAAATTTTTTGGCAGATACCGGGAACACAAAAGAGGCAGAGAGAGAATACAAGAAAGCAATCGATTTAGACCTAGGGGACGCAACAGTCCACAATAATCTTGCCATTATCTTAAAGGACACCGGGCGCATAGAAGAAGCCGAGAGAGAATACAGAAAGGCAATTGGTATGAACTCCAATGACGCCATGGCCCATTACAACCTGGGCATCCTACTTGCAATAACCGGGCAATTAGAAGAGGCAGAGAGAGAATACATAAAAGCAATCGAGCTGGACCCAAAAGACGCAACCTCCCATTACAACCTGGGCATTATACTGGAGGATGCGGGACGTATAAAAGAGGCAGAGGGAGAATATAAAAAAACAATAGAATTAGACCCAAGTTATGCTCCGGCCCCAATTAACCTTGGCATCATTTTAGGAGATGAGGGACGAACAGAAGAAGCAGAGAGAGAATACAGAAAGGCAATCAAGCTGGACCCAAAAGACGCAACCTCCCATTACAACCTGGGCATCCTACTTGCAAAGACTGGGCGCATAGAAGAGGCAGAGAGAGAATACAGAAAGGCAATCAAGCTGGACCCTGAGGATGCCCCGGCCCACAACAATCTGGGGGCTCTCCTAAGAAATACGGGACGTACAGAGGAAGCAGAGAGCCAATATAGAAAAGCGACCGAATTAGACCCTGGTTACTCCCCGGCCCACA
>JAZFTU010000051.1:0-2606 GCA_036446855.1 Hydrothermarchaeaceae archaeon (SeqCode)
CCTCCCGCCAGAAATCCTTGGACTTAATGCCCTAGATGAAGACGACCTTCAATTTATCCGAGAAGTCTATGTAAATTTTGAAGATGATTTAGGGGAAGCTCTCAGATATTTTAACCAGGATGCAGGGTTTTTACCTAGAGAGCTTGAAACAAGTGTTAAAGAGTTTCCGACGGACTTTCAACCAGATAAAGAGCATAAAGAAATAACGGATTACATTGCAAGTTCATTAAGAGAAAACAAAACTGAAGATTTAGGAGAGCATGTTCTTAGAGCCGCAAATTTGAGAAAATTCTTGGGATAATCGTAAAGAGTATCTACCACTAATCTACTTCCCGGCAGTACTTTTCTTTAGGGAGGATGGCGGTTGCAAGAATGGAGCACCCAACAGCCTTCCCGACATCTACTGCGATAAAAGGCAGAACTCCCAGAACTATTGCTTTTTTAATGCCAATTTCCAGCACATAGCCGAGCCACACGGCACCGCAGATGTATATGATTCCTATGCCAAGCAAAAATATGGGAAAGAGAGCCCGAATCTTTCTTGCCTTAACAAAGCTGTCTGTGAGGAGGCCGACAACGAACGCAGCGAAGATGAATCCAATGATGTACCCCCCGGTGGCACCGACTATGACAGACCATCCGCCGTTTGAAAATGCGGCCATGCCTGTTTTTGGGGCAAACCAGGGTATCCACAAAACCCCTATCGCAGTGTAAACAATCTGGCTCAGGCCTCCAAACCACCTTCCAAGGACGACGGCACTTAGGAGAACTGCAAAGACCTGGCCTGTCACCGGAACCGGGGTGAACGGAAGATACAGCCTCAGCTGCGCAGATATGCCCGTAAAGCCCGCAAATGCAAAAGCGAGGGCCATTTTATAGACAAAGCTGGACTCACACCTCCACCTGAAAAAGTTGAGCCTTACATGCCTGTACGAATCGATAGTAATTTCCATTTTAACTGGCCTTGTTTTCTGTTTTTAGATATTTAAATATTGCGTATTTAACTTTTGTATATTTTTTTGGGCAAATATGGCCTGAAAACGGCCTTTTTATTTTTTTACATGGTTGTAGTAAGGGCCGTCCCATAATTGGCGTTATAGCCTCCCCTAACTTAACGCATATATACTGGTATAGAATGTATTTCCAGAATTCATATCCGACTGGCCAGACAAAATGAACACCAGGTCATCATTTAGGTGGCCCCAGGCTGTGTCAAAACGATGAGCACGAAGGCTCTGTCAGTAGTAGTTGCTACGATTGTAGCGTTGCTTATAGTAGATACGGCTGCCGCTGTCACTTTTGACTGGTGGAATTCTACGTGGCATTATCAGGTAAACGTGACAATCAATACCTCCGTGTATAACCGGACCGACTGGCCAATCGAGCAGGACATAAATTTCACCCAGAGGCTGCAGGACCTGGGAAGAGTCGGGGCATTTGACAACAATTCTGTGAGGGTCATCGAGTACAATTCCACGGGCTCTGCCCTCTCAGAAATCGAGTCCCAGTTCGACAAAGGCGAAAAGTATGACAAAAACCAAAACGCATACGGAAAGGTCGTCTGGCTCTTAAACGGCACGAGACAGAATGATACGCTCCTGTACTACCAAATCTATTTTGACACAGAAGGAGGAGGCGCAAAGCCCCCACCGAATTATGCATCGACGCTCGCGTTTTACAGCTTCACTGAAGATTCCCACCTGAACTTCGGGTTGAATAACTCCAAGATAGCAATAAGAGTGGACACCGACAGGGGAATCAATCATACCTCGGGTATGTACTTTGCCGAGGTCCTCGGGAGCAGTACGGTAATCTTCGATTCTCCTTCGAGCCAGGACCCGATCGAGTACCTCAAGTATTACAATTCTGTCTTCGGAAACTATGGCCACAACTTCACAGACAACTTCGAGGTGCTTTATTTTGGGCCTGTAAGAATCGTTGTCAGGCAGAATGGAAGCGAGAAAGATTGGGGAACGGCAGACCCCCCAACCATCACTGGTAACGGGTACATGACAAAGACATATACGATGTACAAGAACAGCCAGTATATAAGGATCAACCAGACGTTTACTTCAATCCAGGATGGTACAGGGAGACAGTCCGACGGAGTCGAGGCCCTCTCCCTTGATATTGACCGCACGAATATGGCGCCCACCGGCGGGCCTCACTATAAACTTGATACGGCAAGCGAGCCCTCATGGGCATCAGTTGCCAGAAGTTCAATGGGCCTTGGAGTGATAAATATAAATGAGTCTCCACCTGATTTCATCGCCGGCAGGGACCCGTTTAATCAGGACCTTGGTATTGCCATCCCAAGTACGGTCACCATCAACGATGGCGAATCCATATCCGAACTTGCGGCAGTCTATTTCAACAACGTAACCTCCCATACCCCAGTAGAGGCATTGAGAAACAGGACAAAAGACGATGTTATAATAACCACCGGAGAGGCCACAGATAGGAAGATAGAGGTCCAGCCACAGACAGACTATAGCATCTACAATCGAAATGAAACAATTAACGTAACAGGCAATGTCACCCTGGACACCCACAACCTGAGCTTTAAGGCAAACGCCACCATAACCGATTCTAGCGGTGCTAATGTC
>JAZFTU010000052.1:0-10274 GCA_036446855.1 Hydrothermarchaeaceae archaeon (SeqCode)
CGTCGCTTTCATCCTTCCGGCAATCAGGCATATCTTTTCGTCCACGGGTGCAAAATCTATGGGCCATCTTTTAATCAATGCCATCGCCTCATTTGCCCTGTCTGCCCCTTCTTCTCTAAACAAAATGTAATAGATCTCTCCAAGATTGACATAGCACATGAAAAGTTTTACTTCCCCTTTTTTGGCCTTTATGAGAAGCCTTTCAACGATTTCACAGCCTCTTTCCTCACCAAGATAAGCCAGGACTGCGAAGCTATCCAGCGCATATCTCTCCATCTCTAACCCCTTTTTGTACTCTCGAATTTTTTCTCTTCGTCCCTGACCCCGGATAATATCTCTGAGATAGGACGCTTGAACTTTATCAGCCCTTTTGCAGATCTAATAGGGTCGCCTTTGACCGGTATTAATATTATCTCCTTTCCAAAGTCAAGTATCTCCAACTCCATGCCGGGTGCTATCTCATGCCTTTTTCGAATCTCAGTTGGTATAACTATTTGCCCTTTTGTAGATACTTTTACCATTGTCATACTACATCAATAAGATAAGTCTTACAGTAACATCTATACGTCTTACTGAATTGGACGGCTAAGCTTATTTTAATTAGCAGAGAATAAGAGACATAAAATGCACGACCTCGAAATAGACCGGATTGTAAAAATCATCAAAGATAGGCGCTACAGAGTCATCGGCCTCCAGCTGCCGGAGGGTCTGAAAGACAGCGCAACGGAAATTGCTGATACGATCAGAGATAAAACAGGCTGCGACGTCGTCATCTCTGCAGACCCGTGCTACGGCGCCTGCGACCTCGCGGACAGCGCCATGAAGCGCATTGGCGCCGATGCGCTCTTTCACTTCGGGCATTCGCCCATGTTCGAAAAGGGTGCATTGCCGGTAGAGTACATGCCCGTACAGAGTGACAGCGACCCTGTGCCCCTAATCCGAAAGCATCTCGATAGATTCTCAAAGAGGGTGGGGCTCGTGACGACAATCCAGCACGTCCACACACTCGAGAAAGTCAAAAGGCTGCTGGAAGAAGAGGGTTTTGTTGTCAAAATAGGAAAAGGAGGAGGCAGGATAAAGCATGATGGCCAGGTGCTGGGGTGCTCGTTTGTGAGCGCTGTGAGCGTTGCAGATGACGTTGACAGCTTCATCTACATAGGGAGCGGGAATTTCCACCCCCTGGGCGTCGCACTGGCGACCGGAAAAAGGACGTTTGCCGTCGATCCCTTGCTCCGCGAGGTCAGGGATATGGGGCCATTGAAGGAGAAAATCCTGCGCCAGAGACATGCCAGAATCGCAAAGGCACGGCAGGGTGGGACATTCGGAATAATAATCGGGGAGAAGCGGGGGCAGATGCGAAAGGGCCTCGCCTTTAGGCTAAAGAAACTGATCGAAGGAAAGGGAAAGAGGGCCTACCTTTTATACCTGCGAGAAATCACGCCGGAAAATCTCCTGCCCTTCAGAAAGCTCGACGCGTTTGTGAACACCGCATGTCCAAGGGTGTCGATAGACGACGCTGCGAGATTCAAGAGGCCGCTCCTAACGCCGGTTGAACTGGAGATCGTGTTAGGAGAGAGGGGCTGGGGGGACTACACGCTTGATGAGATGTCATAAGGGGCAATTTCAGGATACCCTCTCAACTATTCCGTCAAAATCCCTGTCAAAACTCATTATTGAATTAATTTTAAGTTGTTCTATTAGGGCAATGGACGTACAGTCCGTAAAGCTCAACGTTTTTTCGTCGTATTTATTAAAAATTGTCCACGCCTGTTTAAAGATTTCTGGATCGACGTTTACAAGTTTAACGAAAGTAGGCAGTTTTTTCTTCGGATTTCCAATAATCATGTCCCCTACATCTCTTGCCGTTTCACGAAATTTTGTTCTAAATAGGGCCAGAGTCACTGCTTCATCGAAAACGAAGTCAGAGGTAAAGGCTGTGCCGTGTTTTCCTTGTAGTACTTCAGTGATTAGATTTATAGCCCTCCCATGAGTCTCATCTAACTTATTGTGAAAAGCCACGAAAATACCGGTGTCTATAAAGATGCCCATAGAATCACTGATAGAGAAGCTTGTCTATGTCTTTCTCTCTTGTTTTGACGCCCCAGTTTTTAGGGCTCTTTAGAATCCTTTTAATTTCTTCAGGCTCTAAGGGATAATCTATGCCTGACGTTTCCTTGAAAAACCTTTCTTTTTTCCTCGTAGCAAAATCGACTATTCTGTCAAGGATGTCCTGTTGAGATAACTTCTCCCCACTCCTGAGGACGAACTCGGCCTGTAGCCTATCAAATTTTTTCTTTGTCTCCACATAGACCTTAACTGATGACACGCTCACATTTATCACCAATTATTTGTAGAAAGTTCTACAATATATACTTTTCTCTACCATATCAATTTATATTTATAACGTCTAACGTAGTTCATGCCCCACATCACGAAGAAGAAACTCGAAATCTTGCTCGAAAGCTGCGATGCCTTCAAAAGCCCTAAGATACAGCTCGAGCAGTATGTGACCCCCTCCAGTATAGCGGCAGAGGTGATTAATCTTGCGTACCTGAAGGGCGACATCGCAGGAAAGAGCGTATACGACCTGGGCTGCGGCACCGGGAAGCTCGCGATCGGGTGTGCACTTATGGGCGCTGCGCATGTGACGGGGACGCCATAAAAATCAGTTGTATAACATCCTTCAAAATTTACCGGGTGGATTCAAGAAGTGGTACTTTTATAATAATGGAGAAAAGGAAACGCTGAGAAAATTAAAGACAAAGTTTATCATGATAGGAGCCACAAACATCTCTAGAGGTTAAAATAAAACACATGGGAGAGTTAGATATAGATTTTATAGCTGCGATATTTGATCTGGATGGCGTAGTAGTAAATACCGTGCCGATTCATTTCAAGGCCTGGAAGCAAATGTTTGAAGAGCATGGAAAGAAATTTACATTTCAAGATTATAAAGAAAAAGTTGATGGAATTCCACGCATTGATGGGGGCAGGGCCATACTGACTAACCTTTCAGATGAAGAGCTTATTGAAGCAACAGCAAAAAAACAACGGTATTTTCTCGAGTGCCTTAAAAAGGAGAAGATAGAAGTTTTCGAGTCAACTTTAAAGTTGATTGAAGAGCTTGGAGGTAAAGGGATAAAAATAGCTGTGATATCCTCAAGTAAGAACTTGCCTTATATCCTGGAGAAAATAAAGATAATAAAACTCTTCGATGCAAAGATAAGCGGAAATGAGATAACAAAAGGAAAGCCGGACCCGCAGATATTTTTGATGGCTGCTGAGAAAATGAGAGTAAAACCAGAAAACTGTGTTGTATTCGAAGATGCGGTTCTTGGTGTCGCCGCAGCGAAGCGGGCAAAGATGTTATGCATAGGGATCGACCGCTATAATGACCCTTCAAGATTGAAAGAGGCTGATTCAGTCGTCAGTGACCTAAAAGAAATAAATTACGATAAATTATTATCACTGTTCAGAAGAAGAGGTTAGTTCAAGATGAAGAATTATTTCAGAGATTGCCTTTCAGACAAGCGCTGGCAAATATTTGAAAACGAATGGAATCCTGAATTACAAAATGTAAATGAAACTCTCTTTACCCTTGGCAATGGCTATATTGGCAGCAGAGGCATTTTAGAAGAGATCCCCCCAAATTGTCGCCCGGGTATGTTCTTTGCAGGCATATACGGAAGTAGCGGTGCCATTGTACCTGAGCTCATTAATGCTCCAAATCCAATCGACTTGAGGATAAGCGTAAAAGGTGAGAAGCTTGATGTTCATGCTATGGATGTGATTGATCATAAACGCATCCTTGATATGCACAAAGGAGTTCTGGCCCGCCATACCGTCTATTCAAATGCAAGGAAAAAAAGATTCGATTATCAATCAATACGATTTTTCAGCATGCGTGATAAACATATTGCAGCAATGAGGGTCTATGTTACGCCTTTGCATGAGGAAGCAACTTTTAACATTACAAACGCTATTGACACCTCGATTATGAACGTTGGGCTTGTCACTGAGGGTGATAAAAGGCACATTGACATTGTTGAAACTGGCAAAACAGGCACTGGCAACTATATATGTGCAAAGACGCTTGATACCAGGGTCTTGGTTACATACGTAAGTCAGCTTGTGGTAGAAACGGGTGGAAAAACTTACAACGTGTCCGATTGGACATTTAATATTCGTCTAAAAAAGGGTGAAACTGCCTGTATAACAAATTACTTGTCATTTTACACATCGCTTGGGACCCCTATGGAAGAAACAAAAAAACTGGCCACAAAAACGGTTTCTCAGTGTGTGAAAAAGGGTTTTGACCAGTTGTTCAAGGAGCACTGCAGGGCGTGGGAAAAGAAATGGAAAATGGCAAAAGTTGAGATCGAAGGCGACCCGGACATTGAAAGGGCAATGCGATTCAATATCTATCATCTCCTTATTTCCACCAACGAAGATTGTTCAGATAATGGTATCGGCGCAAAAGCATTGACCGGGGAGGGTTATAGAGGTCATGTATTCTGGGATTCAGAACTCTTTTGTCTGCCTTTTTTCATCTATACCTTTCCACCCATCGCCAAAAATCTACTGATGTATAGATATCACCGCCTAAACCAGGCAAGAGTGATTGCCAGGGAACGGGGCTATCAGGGTGTCATGTTTCCATGGGAATCCGCGGAAACTGGGAAGGAGACTACTCCGTCATGGTATAAAGACGATGAAGGAAAAATTCAAAAGGTGTTGACTGCGGAACAGGAGCATCACATAACAGCGGACATAGCTTTTGGTGTATCTCATTATTTTATGGCCTCTGATGATGAGGATTTTCTTTTGAATTACGGACTCGAAATCATGGTTGAGACCGCCAGATTCTGGGCAAGCAGGGTCGAGTATAACGAGGGGAAAAAGAGATACGAAATCAACCACGTCATAGGTCCTGATGAATTTCACGAAGACGTGAACAACAACGCATATACTAACGTATTAGCCCAATGGAACCTAAAGACGGCCGCAAAACTCTACAAGGAACTTCAGGAGAAGTACCCAAAGATTGGTAAAAACCTAAATGCCAAGATCAACTTGAAACCCTCCGAAGTTGAGACGTGGGGAGAAATTGCTTCAAAAATTTTAATACCGGCTCCGAATGAAAAGGGCATAATCGAACAATTTGATGGATATTTTAAAAAGAGGAAATTACCTCTGCCAGAACTTGACAATTGGCATTTACCCACCCCTCCAAAAGATATAGAAAACATGGGCGATACGCAGTATGTCAAGCAGGCCGATGTCGTAATGATTTTTTTCCTCCTCCCAGATATATACAGTCCAGAGACCAAGCGAAAAAATTATCTTTTTTATGAAAAAAGGACATTGCATAACTCATCTCTTAGCCCCTCAATCTATGCGGCGGTTGGCTCGGAGGTAGGGGAAGAGGAAAAGGCGTATCGCTATTTTGAGACAGCGGCATATATTGACCTGAAGAATATTAATAATAACACTGACATGGGCATACACGCTGCTTCCCTCGGAGGGACCTGGCAGGCGCTTGTTCATGGTTATGCAGGTGTATGCCTTGAAGACGGAATCCTCACAATTGAGCCGCGGATTCCCACTAAATGGAAGAGATTGAAGTTGTCTATAAACTACAAGGGCTTTATTATCTTATTAGATATTTATGAAGAGAAATTAAATTTATATTTCAGTTCAAAGCGCAAAAGTGATCAGCTCTCTGTTATGGTTTATGGCAATTCGCATAAACTCGATGCAAACAGAAAAGCCAGTTTTCACAAAGGAGATTGATATAATGAAGAACCTGAGCATTGCCCAAATCCATTGGGGATTTCCTCCAATTATAGGTGGAGTCGAAACGCATCTGACCCTATTGCTTCCAGAGTTGATCAAAGAGGGGCACAAGGTCGGCCTCCTAACGGGGACCGCAAAGGGAGAGAAAAAAGAATACGAGTATGAAGGAGTTAAAATTTACCGGTCCCCGCTTTTCGACCTGAACCGGCTTGCCAAAAGGGGACTTGATGGCCTTGAAAAAGGGATTTCAAAAACATATAACGATTTTTTTGATAAAATTAAGCCAGATATTATCCATGTACACAACATGCATTATTTCAGTGAGTCCCATGCGGAAATTCTTGAGGAAATATCATTGCAAAGGGGCATTCCCCTGATTCTCACAGCACATAACGTATGGGATAATACATTGTTTCTCAAACTCACGAGAGATATAAAATGGTCCCATATCATCGCTGTCAGCCATTACATTAAAAAAGAGATTTTGGGTGCTGGAATTGATGAGAATAAAGTAACTGTAGTGCACCACGGGGTTGATACCAAGATTTTCAATCCAAGTATCAAATCCACAAATATCTTGAAAAAACATCCGAAATTAAAAAATAAGAAGATCGTCTTTCACCCTGCAAGAGTGGGGTTAGCTAAAGGCTGTGATGTAAGTATAAAGGCGATTAGATTGGTAAAAGAGCGATTCCCGGATGTGCTTTTAGTAATGACAGGGTCCAAAAATATCATTGACTGGGGACTATATCAAAAAAAGGAGCTTGCCTATTTCGCTGACCTCATAGGGTTCTTTGATTTACAGGATAATGTATATATCAATGTTTATTCGAACCAGGAAATGCTCGAGCTATACGGTCTTGCCCAGGTCTGTATATATCCTTCAACAGCGTCAGAACCCTTTGGACTGACAATGCTGGAGGCTCTTTCATGTGGGAAACCAATGATAGTGACAGAGATGGGGGGCATGCCAGAAATTATCAGGGATGGTATCAATGGTTACGTAATAAAAGTAAGAGACTTTGAGGCGTTGGCTTCACGTATCGAGTATCTGCTCGGAGCGGACAGGGTTAGAAAAAGGCTTGGTAACACCGGCAGGCAGATGGTCACAAACCATTATACCACTGAAGTCATGACCCGGTGCCATTTGGATGTATACGAGCAAGTGCTTTCCGGGTCTTAAGAGTAATTTAATATCTGTTAAAATACTAAAAGTAGTTCATGCCTCAGATTACGAAAAAGAAACTCGAAATCTTGCTCGAAAGCTGCGATGCCTTCAAAAGCCCGAAGATACGGCTCGAGCAGTATGTGACCCCCTCCAGCATAGCGGCAGAGGTGATTAATCTTGCGTACCTGAAGGGCGACATCGCAGGAAAGATCGTATACGACCTGGGCTGCGGCACCGGGAAGCTCGCGATCGGATGTGCGCTTATGGGCGCTGAGCATGTGACGGGGTTCGACACGGACGGGGACGCCCTCGAAATCGCAAGAGAAAATTCAAAAAGGCTTGACGTAGATGTAAATTGGATAAAAACGGACGTAAAAGATATAAAGGGGGGATGTGACACAGTATTTCAGAATCCCCCGTTTGGAGTTCATAAAAAGGGAGCAGACAGAGTATTCCTGAACAAAGGTCTAAAATTAGGAAAGGTTTTATATTCATTCCACAATGCAGATACAAGAGAATTTGTGATAAACTACATAAGCAGTCTTGGCGGTACCGTGACAGATCTTTTGACTCTGGACTTTGTGCTGCCCCACTCCTATGGATTCCATAGAAAAGAGAAAAAGAAGACGAATGTGGATGTATACAGGATTCACAATGAGTAGCGAGGTTGGCCTGATAAGGCCCAGGAAGGTGAATAAAATGGTTGAAAGTGGCGATTTTGTATTGCCCGGCAAGGAGGTCGGGTTCAGTGAAGAGTTTATCCCTGGCGAGGGGACTTATGAGGAGGAAGGAAAGATTTTTGCAAGTTCTACCGGGCTTGTCACTGTGGATCTGAATGAAAGGAAAATAACGGTGGCCTCAAAAACGAGTGTGCCGATTGTGTTAAAAGACGGAGACAAAGTGATAGGCGTTGTTGCGAATTTAAGACCCCAGGTTGGTGTGGTGGATATCATAAAGTTACTGGGGAATGGAAGAGGGTTGCCAGGTAAAATTTCTGCCGGAATCCATATATCAAAGCTGCGGGATTCGTATGTTTCCGAAATTTCCAAGGAAATTGGGGTTGGTGATATAATCATTGCAAAAGTGGTGAATGTGAACAGGCGCCCCATGGACATATCACTAGTCGATAAAGACCTGGGCGTGATTAAAAGCTACTGCGAGAAATGCAGTACTCCTCTTGTACTTACTGACAAAAAGCTCATGTGCAATAAATGCAATCGACCGGTATACAAAAAGCTCTCTACAGAGTACGGAAAGGGACAGGTATAACCATGGAAGTCAAAATTTTAAGAGAAAATAAAAACGAGCTGGAGTTCGAAATTATAGGAGAAGGACATACATTCTGCAACGCGCTTCAAGACTTCCTCAACGACAGAAAGGAAGTTGTCCTCGCTTCTTACAAGATAAAACACCCGCTTTTGAGCAACCCTCAAATTTACGTCAAGACAAAAGACCTGCCGATGCCCAAGGGGAAGGAGAAACTTTTGCCTCTGACAGATGTCAAGGGGATAGGCCCGAAGAACGTGGAGAAGTTAAAAGGTGCGGGCATCAAAACAGCCAACGCCCTTCTGAAAGCAGACCCGGAAAAGGTATCAAAAAAGTCAGGGCTCTCTAAAAAAATGCTTGAGAAATACCAGTCGAATGCCAAAGAGCTGGACTTCGCAAAGGAGAGCATGGCCCGAATCGTGGTGAAGAGTGCATTGAAAGATTTCGTGAAGACCTTCTCAGAGGTCAGGTCTAATGCTTGATTTTGAGATTGGAGACGTGACAGAGCTTTCAGGCGTGGGCGACAGTTTTGTCAATCTGATCTACTCCCTGGCCGTATCCAACGCAAACGGAAAACCGGTCTGTAAGAGGGCCTCGAACTACGTTCTCTCGGAGGCCGTGTACAGGTCCGGGCTTAGAGAACCGGCTGGCCCGAGGGCCGATAGACACAAACTCGCAGACTATGCGGAGTGCCGGATATTCGATTCCTGGCTTGCGGGCAGAATAACCCTTGAAAACTGCGTGGAGATTCTGACAAAGGAGCTGAAAAATTCGCCAGGCCCCCTTAGAGAAGCGTCCGTTCAGGCATTTACAGAGTTATTAACAGATGTACAGGAAAAGGTGAATGCGAAACCTGAAAACAAGAGCCCGATGATCACCGTGGACGCAGTAATTGAGAGGGATGACAAAATACTCCTGATAAAGCGAAAAAATGGGCCATTCGAAGGCTGCTGGGCCCTGCCCGGGGGTTTCGTCGAATACGGCGAGAGCGCAGAGGACGCAATTATAAGAGAGGTAAAAGAGGAAGCGAATCTTGACATATCGATAAAAACTCTCATGGGCGTCTATTCAAAGCCCGGCAGAGACCCAAGGGGGCACGTAATTTCAATCTGCTACAAAGCGTTCGCAACCGGTGAAGAGAAAGGCGGCACGGATGCCAGCGATGCCGTTTTCTTCACGCCTGAAAGAATCAAAGACCTTGAGCTCGCTTTCGATCACGAGTCGATAATAGCCGACTACATGGAGTTAAAATGTTCTGTGAAAAATGCAAAAGCCTGATGCTGCCCAAAGGCAAAAAACTCGTCTGCACCAGATGCAGTTTTAAGAAGGATATAGGTAACGCAGGCGAATATAAAGTATCATTGAAGGAAAAAAAGAAAAACAAGCTCTTGATCGTGGATGAAGAAATCAGAATCCTGCCGACCACGAGAGCAAAATGCGAGAGGTGCGGCAATATGGAGGCTGAATGGTGGTTTTTGCAGACGAGGAGGGCAGACGAAGCGGAAACGAGATTTTTCAGGTGCACCAAATGCAAATTTACCTGGCGCGAGTATCAGTAGTACTAATTACCGAGACATAACGCATACTGTCGATGTTGGCCGCACCATGTTTTTCAAATTCTGCCTGGATTTCCTTTATGTCTGGATAGCTGTGCCTGCATTTAAAGTCCCTGAAAGCGCGGACTGAAAATGCTCCATGGGGCTCCAGTGTCAGCATCCTTTTTGAAACACGGAACGATTCATCTACTACCCCCCTCCAATCTTTGATATGGACAAGCGCAGACCATGTTACGACGCAGTCGAAGGATGCGCCTTTAAACGGGAGATGCCGGGCATCCGCGCACACATAATTTATATCCGGCAGTTCGCTTTTAGTCTTGCTCAACGGCTTTGAATCCATGTCCAAACAGACTATGAACGCATTTTTGTTCAATAGGTTCCGCACAAGGTAGCCGGAACCAGTAGCTATATCGAGAACTCGATCCCCTTCTTTTATTTTACAGGCAAGTTTTTTTAGTGCCGTTTCCCTGAGTTCCAGGTCGCCT
>JAZFTU010000053.1:0-2633 GCA_036446855.1 Hydrothermarchaeaceae archaeon (SeqCode)
TTTTGATTTCCGGATAAAGAAGGTCGGCAAGGTGGACAGCGCCGAGATTCTGACACAAAAGGAGGATGAGATCGTCAGGGAGGCCATCTGCAGGGGGTATTTCGACACCCCGAAGAGGGCGGGTGTGAGGGAGCTTGCAAAGGAGTTCGCCATATCGATATCGACCCTGTCCGAGATATTGAGGAAGGGACAGAAGAAGATACTGCTTTCTTACTTTAAAGAGTAGGTTTTTTGCATAGCACACACTGGCAAAAAAACTTGCAAGCGTGCTATGCAACTTTTTGGGCTTGCTGAAAAATGTAAAAATATTTATACATGGTAATACATCTCGCCAAGATCACTCTCCTGGAAACCCTGTCGGATTGCTTCGAGGTGATGATCCCTAAAAAAGTATACGAGGAATCGGTTGCAAATCAAAAAAGGTTTCCAGACGCTGTGATAATCGGTGCCCTTATAGAAAAGAGGAAGATAAAGGTGATTGAAGCTTCAAATACGGTCGTGAAAGAGATGGGACGATTTGGGATAGTGAAGGGTGAAGCAGAGGCCGTGGCTGCCTTCAAAGAGGGCAAGGGAGATCTCCTGGCTTCTGACGACGATGCAGTACGGCGAAACTCCGGCATCCTGGATATAAAACTGGTAGGCACGCCTGCATTGATTGTGTGGCTGTTTGAAAAAAGGGAGGTTTCAAAGGAGAAGGCGATTCAAAGTCTAACTGAATTGAAAAAGCTTGCCTGGTTTGAAGCAGGGTTGATTGATAGGATAATCATGGGGGTTGAGAAACATGACTGAACTTGTATCAATAGGTGTAAGATTGCCTAAAAAGTTGTTGAAGGCATTGGAAGAAACGGCAGAGGAAGAGAACCTTGATAGGTCTACCACTATAAGGCAGCTCTTGGCGAGGGGCTTAAGGGAGTACAAGAAAGAAAAGGCCGCAAGGCTTTACAAAGAAGGGAAGACCTCTATAAGCGGTGCTGCAGAGATGGCCGAGCTCACCATCAGGGAAATGACAGACTACTTAGTGGAGAAAGGATACAGGTCCAGCTACACCTATGAAGACCTTAAGAAGGAGATGGAAGTCCTGGGTTAGCTTTGAAGTAATTCGATATTAAAAAGAGAGCTTTCAACAGAAGAATACCTCGAGTTTATCAGGGCCATGGTGCCCAAGTTCCCGGAAGATTCGACGAAATTACTAAGAGAGCTTACCAAAGACCTCTCCCTAGAGGAAGTTTTTGAGGAAGTCCAGAGGCGGGAGAAAAGGGCTGCGTAGTTTACGATTTTGTTTCTGTCGATTCGTTTCATTTTGCCGAAAAATCGCTTTTTTGCCTACTTTTTGACGCGGTAGCTGCCTTTCCCCAGGAACTCGACGAGGCCGTGGTTCCTTAAAACCTGGAGCTGCTGGCGGATTTTCGGGCGGACGTGCTTGTTTTTTGGGTAAAAGGGGTCTGTTTTTGGAGTTTATGGGTCAAAATTTTGCCGATTCCCACTAATTTTTTATAGGGTAAAATACAAGTTTACTAAGAGAGTTATGAGCGAAGCAATAGAGAGGATGTCCAAAGACCTTGGTACCCTCAAAAATAGACTTGAGGAGATAGACGATAAGATAAATTTAATAATCGACGAGAACTACGTGGCCAAGGATGAGTATGTTGAAAAAGTAAAGAGGATTTTGAGGGAGGGCGAGTTCGAGGAATTCGAAAGCGTTGGTGGATGGGATTGTTAGTAAACCCTATTTTCCATTTGAACGCTCTCTAACAAGAGTTTCGACCAAGCCTACCAGTCTATCCAAATTTTCAGATGTCTTTTTGTTGTTCTCAGCTATTTTCATTAGATTTTCAGAAACAATGTGATATTTTGAATCTAAAGAATTGAAGTGGCCGGCTGTCGCCATACTGAACTTGTCAATTTTTCCACCCAGATTCTCATCAAGGGTATCAACCTTATCTCCCACTCCCTCAACTTTATCCCCCAGATTCTTGTCCAAGACGTCGATCTTATCTCCCACCCCATCAACTTTATCCCCTACTCCATCAATCTTATCCCCCAGATTCTTGTCCAAGACGTCGATCTTATCTCCCACCCCATCAACCTTCTCACCTAAGTCGGAATTCATCTCTCTGAGATAATAAGCGGCTGTATCAAGTCTTTCATAAATGGCGGCTTCCCCGGTTTCTCTAATAATTTCAAAATCGGAAAAGCCCTTAACATCAGGGTAATAAGTGACTTCGATATCTTCAACGTGAATGGGATATTTTTTCACTTGTATATCATTAGCAAATCGTTCAATGTTTTCTTTAGGCCCTTCACATTCGATTTTAACAGTTTTATCCTCCAGGTTTTCAATGCTGCCTTTGAGGTTATACTTAAACGCCTTTTCATCGACAAAGTCGCGATAACCGGCCTTCTGGACCCTTCCCTTAACTATAATCTCAGCCCGAATCATTTTTTAATAGTACATGCTGTGGATATATAATGTTTTCGCGGGGCTGGGCTGCCCGGTAACCTTGACTCCAATCGCTTTTGGCTGTGATTTTGTGGGATTGCAGCTGCCTGATTTCGGCCTACTTTCTGATGCGGTAGCTGCCTTTTCCCAGGAACTCGACGATGCCGTGGTCCCTTAAAACCTGGAGCTGCTG
>JAZFTU010000054.1:0-6182 GCA_036446855.1 Hydrothermarchaeaceae archaeon (SeqCode)
TAGCTAGAAAAGAGTTGCCGGACTATTACAATGTTGCAGATGTCTTTGTCCACCTGTCAAATCATGAGTCTCAAAGCTTCACAGTTATGGAGGCTATGGCATGCGGTCTTCCGGTGATAACAAAGAAATCTGAAGGGAGATTCTCATTTTTAAAGGAAGGAAACTACATCCCGTATTCAGGAGACCTCAGTAGAGATGTCCTAAAGATAGACGGCATTGGAAAAATGGCAAGGTGTGAAATGGAGCTGCATAGCTGGAAAACGCATATTGAAAGGCTAAAAGAGGTTTTTGAGGGGATTTAATACTATCTCCCAAGCCCACTTTTTTTAAGCCTCCCTTCGAATTTGATATAGGTTTTTTAAGTTGAATATGACGGGGGCAGCGTCGACAAAAAGCTAACTTTGCCGTTTTACCGGGACAGTTGGATCCTTAAAGAAGGGCTCCCTCAAAAGAACTGCCTCTTTAAAAAGCTCCGCTAATTTTTCGTCACTTGCACCATTTCGCATCGGAGTAAGAAAATCTACAAGGCGTCCATTTTGCATAAGGCATGGCTTGAATTTGCCGCTTGCTGTTATCCTGATTCTCGTGCAATGTGCACAAAAATCGGTATTGTGCATGGGCCGGATTACCTCAACCTGTGAACCATCCAGCGTGTACTTTTTCCTGCCCTGCATAAATTTTCTGACCCTAACGTTCTTTGCGTCCCTCTCAAATTCTTTTTCGAAGTCGTCAAGACAGAAATAGTACTTATCAAAGAATTCCTTGTCTGTGTCCACAAGCTCGATAAGCTGAAGCACGACCCCATCCCTTGAATAATTGGCTATTAGCTCACTTATTTCGCTATCGTTTATCCCCCTCATGGCCACAACATTCAATTTAACCGGGTATAGTCCGGCCCTGATTGCGGCATCAATGCCCAAAATGACCTTCCATAAGCTATCCCCTCTTGTAATCTTTTTGAACACCTCAGGTTTTAGCGTATCAAGACTTACATTTACCCTTTTTAGTCCGCTTTTTCTTAGTTCCACCGCATAATCTTTAAGGTTCGTGCCGTTTGTGGTCATGGAAATATCCTTGATGCCAAGTCCAGATATTTTTTCAATTATGTCAGACACATCATCTCTTAAAAGCGGCTCACCACCGGTTATTTTTACTCTTTTTATACCGTGATTTGCACAGATTCCAAGTATCCGTGATATTTCCCCGGGCGTCATTTCCTCAGCGGAATCTTCGATAATGCCCTCTTTGTGGCAGTATATGCAATCAAGGTCGCATCTTTGTGTGATGGAAATCCTAACGCTAGTAACTGGCCTTCTAAATCTATCATAAATCATTGAGAGTCACCAGTATCTTTATCTCAACAATGTCGCCTTCTTTTACTTCTCCTTCCTTTAGGCTCTTTATCATTCCTAGGGTCGTGCCCTTGATAAAATCCTGTACAAAACTTTTGAGTGGAACGTCCCTACCGCTAACCTTCAGTATCACTGTCTTTCCGGCATTCAAGACAGTGCAATCCCCAATTACTGCTTTTCCTTTGGCTACCGCATCTGACAAATCTTTGCATGACTCAAAGCCGCACTTCCCGCAGTCAAAACCTGGCAGCTCCATAAAATCACTCTTTCGCATGCCTTACTATATGGCCTGCCTCTTTTAGTATTATATTCATGCCGGTCCTCACGGCATCGGGAGATCCGGGAAGAGAAAATATGACAGTTCCGTTGACAACACCTGCAATTGCCCTGCTCAAAAGTGCAGCGCTGCCCAGCCGCTCAAAACTCTCCCTTCTAAAAAGCTCTCCAAAGCCATCTAAAGTCTTGTCGAGGATATCTGATACGGCTTCAATTGTTACGTCCCTTTTAGTGATTCCGGTTCCCCCGGTTGTAATTATGATGTCAGGCGAGTAAGATTCAATTGCATGGTTTATGGCATCTTTTATAGACCTTTCACTATCTGGCACAATCGAATAGGATACGGCATCGTGCCCGGCATCTTTTAGGGCATCTGAGATATATGCGCCTGAGATGTCCTTTTTGGTCTGGCCTTCTCTGGAATCAGACAGGGAATCTGAGACGGTGATTACCGCAGCTTTTACGCTTTTTGGCGCCTCTTTTTTATGCCTTGTAGTAGTCATTTTATTCCTTTATCTTTTCTATGACCCTTACCCCGCCGATTTTCGTTTCGGGATACTGGCCGCCCTCGTCTTTTTCTGCGGCTTTTACCATATCCCAGATTGTCAAAAGCGCAACGCAAACGCCGGTTATTGCCTCCATTTCAACGCCGGTCTTTCCTGTGCTTCTCACCTCCACCATCACCTCGATTTTTTCCTCATAAAACTTAAAAGTTACATCAATGCCAGTAATCTGAAGCTGGTGACAAAGGGGTATTAAGTCAGATGTCTTTTTGACTGCGGAAATTGCGGCCACCTGTGCCGTGGTAAGAACGCTGCCTTTCTCAATCTTTCCTTCCTTTACAAGAGAAATTGTGTCGGCCTTAAGTCGTATGTAACCTGAGGCCCTAGCTATCCTCACTCTATCGTCCTTTTTAGATATCTCCACCATCTTTACACCTTCCTCCGAAACATGGGTTAGGTCCATTGAGCCAACTCTAATGATTTAAATACTTGAAACTCCTTAACCCAGTAAGCAAAGATGACGGCTGAAATAGAATTTATAAAAATGGTTGTTATCTCGTCTCTGGTAGGGGGCCTCATCGGGGTTGAGAGAGAGCTAAAAGAGAAGGTGGTAGTGGGTATGCGGACCTTCATGCTAACGTCTCTATTTGGCACCCTTAGCGTCTGGATAGCAACTACATCCAACCAGAGTTATTTTCTTGTAATCGCCTTTCTTGGCATAATACTTGTGGGTGTCCTCGTGACCATAATAAAGAACATGCACCTCGGGGACATAGGAGTCACAACTTCCGTTGCCTTCCTTTTGACATTCGTTTTGGGGGTCATGGTGGGCCTTGGGATGTACTTTGAGGGCGTCGCAGGCGGCCTGGTAGTAACGGGCATTTTAGTATCAAAGGCATATTCCACCTCCTTTGGGAAGACTCTGACCCACGGGGAGATAAGAAGCGCGCTTGAATTTGGCATAATTGCATTCATTTTATACCCGATAGTTCCCAACGCCCCAATAGACCGATATGGCCTGATAAACCCCCGCATCCTGCTATCCATAGTCATCCTGGTAGCATCCATCGGATTTGCCGGATTTTTAGCTATAAGAAGAGTAGGGATGAAAGAGGGGCTTCCCATAGTAGGCGCGCTGGGCGGGCTTATAAACAGCGAGGCAACGACAAGCGCCATTGCAAACAAGGTGAAAAAGTCAGAGGGACTTTTATCCTCATTTAAGGTAACTATCGTCCTAACAAATTCAGTCATGCTTGTAAGAAATCTTATAATTGCAGGTTTTTTGAGCATTACCGTCTTTAAGATTATGATGGTTCCTCAACTGCTAATGGTAATGTCGGGCCTCATATACTCGCGGTTTATAAAATTTGAAAAGAGTGATAAGAAGGTTGAAACACTGATAAAAGAATCCCCCTTTGCCATTTTCCCGGCAATAAGGTTTGCAGTATTCTTCACGTTTATTTCTCTTCTGGTAACGTATTTAAAGGGGTTCGGATTGGAAAGCGTGTATCTTGCGGCACTCCTTGGAGGGGCGGTGACAAGCGCAGGTGTTACAGCATCGTTCGCATCACTTGCCTCCACAGGATCTCTTGACCCGACGGTTGCTGCCTATGGCTGTGTTATCTCCGGTATAGGAAGCTCCATCGGCAAAATAATAATTACCCGCATTAGCGGCACGGCACAGCTCGCAAAAGAGGTCATGACACCGCAGATTATAGTTGTAGTTGTTGGACTGATCGCGCTTTTTGGCATGGGGGCTTTCTAAAAGCAGGAAAAGCTGAGCAGGATAATATTAAGCACCCATGATTAAAATTTGCATGAAGATTATCGAGACAACAGAAATTGCAAAAAAGTTCGAGGATTTCACGCGGTAGACAGAGTAAACCTGTCTGTCGAAAGAGGGGTGATTTTTGGACTTTTGGGACCAAACTTGTGTATTCTGCATGCTTCATTTCTGTAGGCATGGTAATCGCCTCCTTTGCAGATTCTGAAAACATGGCCATGCTTTCGTCCCTGGTAATAAGCATCCCGATGCTCTTTCTCTGCGGGGTCTTCTACCCCTTTGAAATGATGCCAAAGATAATGGCATCATTTGGAAATTACCTCCAGATAACGAGAGGAATTGAAATTTTCAGGGACATGTTGATTTAAAGACGGGAATAGTTTTGGAAAAACTGTCGGGGCTTTCTGCCTATTTTGCTCTGTCACTAGCCGCTGCGTACCTACAGATGAGAAAAGAACTGGTTGCCTTGATGGATTCCTAAAACAATTTAAGTCCGGCGACCCTATTTTATGACATGTTCATAGCAGTTGAGGGAATTGATGGTTCTGGCAAGGGAACGCAGTGCAGACTTTTGAGCAGGTGGGTAAAAGATAAGGGCCACGATACGTTTTTGACCCGGGAGCCCACAGGTGGAAAAATCGGACTGCTTTTACGCGAGGTCTTAAAAAAGGGGGAGCTCGAGCCCAGGGCAGAAGCACTGTTGTTTGCAGCGGATAGGACCGAACACGTTAAAGAAATATCACAGAAGCTCGCAGAAGGGCAGGTGGTGATATCTGAAAGGTACTTTTATTCATCGATTGCATACCAGGGGGCCTCCGGAGTCAGCGTCAAGTGGCTTTTAGAGCTTAATAGATTTGCGCCGGTTCCTGACCTTGTACTCTATCTGGACGTTCAACCAGAGGTCGGGCTTGAGAGGATTTCCTCAATAAACTCCCTAAGAAGCTCCATGAGAGAGAAGGAGTATTTTGAAAAGCAGGACTTTTTAGGAAGGGTAAGAGATCTTTACCTCGACCTCGCAAGCGAGCACGACTTCGCAGTAATTAGCGCTGATGGAACGATTGACGAGGTCCAGACAGTGATGAGGCGTCGCGTCTCACGTGTTCTGGTCGAAAAAGAAGATATCGAAAAGATGCCCAGGCAGAAAGGACTTAGAGACTTCTGATAGTTTGTTCATGCAAGCCTAGTGATGCCATTAACCTTGTCAAAGTCGCTGTCGAAGGAGAGTATGTTTTTGATGTCGCAATCTTCCATCACTACCAAGGATACTGCATCAGCAAGAGAGAGGGTAGCATCATACATCAGGTAAATCTTCATGGCACGATCCAGCATTTTCATGTCGGCAAATGTTACTTGGCAGTTGTCTGATACATACTCGTAGAGGGCCATCCCTGCCTTGCCACCCCCTCGGGCCCCAACTGCCGTCACGCTCTCCGATAGTACAAGTTCTGTAGCAATCATCTTTTGTGCGTTCTTTGATAGCTTCCGGGCTCTCTCATGCCACTGGTCTTTCCTATCTGCAATTGCGATAAAATAGGAGGAATCAGCGAATATCAAAGCTCTCCCCTCTGGGCCTTCTTTTTAGAGGTCACAGCATCGCCCCCAACCGAGATTATGCCTGTAATGTCTTCTATTGTTGTCTTTTTCTTGGGCTTTACCACGACTTCATTACCTCTTTCCTCCCAGAGGAGACTATCTCCTGGTTTAATGCCAAACTTGCCCCTAATATCTTTCGGTACAACTGTTTGGAATCCCTTTGAAATCTTTGTTTTCATGATAATCACATTCACACAATATTTTTTATTTCACATTAAAATGATTTATTGTGACAGAGGGGTGAGAAATCAAGAGGGAGTCTGGAGAATTCTGATTAAATTGCATTGTTAATTTTCTAACTTTAAGTTAAGAAAGGTGATATTATGGGTTCATGCGGAAGTTGCAGTGGCGGAGGATGCAGTATTGGCGGAGTGGATTACTCTGGCCAGGAAGAAGAGTACATGCCGTACGACAAGAAGAAGGCAAGAAAACTCTCCAAGCACGATGAAGAGATGACATACGGGTAAGAACTACATTGAATAACCCACAGCCCCCAAAAACGCCTTGTACATCCCCGCTTCATAACCTATCAGGACGACTTCTTCGATAGTTGTGCCCCTCTCTGAAAATCTACGAATCACTTCCACCATCGCATTCGCTGCCTCGCCCGGATTAACTCCACCGACGCCCGTGCCCATTCCCGGAAATGCGATGCTTTTGAGGCCGTTTTGCGCC
>JAZFTU010000055.1:0-5928 GCA_036446855.1 Hydrothermarchaeaceae archaeon (SeqCode)
AGTCTCGTTTACCTCCAGGGTGTCACAGTTTCCGGGAACGGCAAGAATCTTTTTTGCGGCTTTAAAATAATCTAACATCTCAATAGCTCTTTTGCGCCCCTCAAAATGAGTAATATCCCCGCAAATGACAAGGGCATCAACCGAGCCAAGTCCTTCAATCTCTCCTGCTTTTCCATGCAAATCCGATATGCAGAGCAGTTTCATAATTCCCATTAGTTGCAGCCTTAGAAGATATATTTATTGCAGGTTTAGACAGCACATAAAACTGGCTTTGCATCTAACTTTTTTTTTTCGGCTACTTTAAGTGCAAAACCCGATAGAACCGAAGGCTTAAATATAAAAACTAAATTTATAAATGTAGATATGATAAGGAGGTAAAATATGAGAAAATATCTTGTTTTTATGGCTATATTGGTGGCAGCACTGTTTTCTGGATGCGTTTCACAAACACCGCCACCTCAAAAGACGGCGTTAGCCCTGCCGACAGAAGCGATAAAGCTCAGCGAGGTTATACCTGGGATGGGCGAGCACTGGGCCAATCCAGGGAACCTGCCATTTGGGCCTGTGTATCTAGTATACAATGGGAAAGTTATTGGATTAGAATACATGATGCACGAGGATGAACTAAAGGCTAATCCTATCACCCTGCCAAGCGGCGAGGTCGTAGGAAAGCCTGTTACAATGCAAACGCTGGATCAAGACATCGACCACGCGGACCTGGCATACATGCCTGCGGGACACGAGGGCGACGAGGCACCGCACTACGACGTGCACATGTACTTCATCAGCCAGGAGGAGCAGTCAAAGATAAAGTAAGCACATTCGGACCTGAAGCAGGAGGCGTAAAAATGAAAGAAGACCTTAAAAACCCATATGAAATGCCGCCACCGATGGCGCTGATACAGATGATTACTGGTTACTGGCCGTCGCGTTTGATTTATGTTGCGGCAAAGCTGGGTGTTCCCGACCTATTAAAGGACGGTCCCAAGGATGTTGAAGAACTGGCCAGGGCTACAGGTGCCGATGAACAGGCCCTCTACCGTGTGATGCGGGGCCTTGCAAGCCTTGGGGTATTTGCCTGAGACAGAACAAAGGCGTTTTACTCTCACACCCCTTGCAGAGCTACTCAGGAGCGACGAGCCAGATTCCCTGCATAGTATGGCGATTATGCATGGCGAGGATTGGGAGTGGAAAACCTGGGGGGATATCATCCACAGCGTTAAGACCGGGGAATCAGCCTTTGACCGGGTCTTTGGCCAAGACCTTTTTTCGTACTTGGAAAGTAACTCTGAGGCTGCCTCCATCTACGACAAATCTATGCGGGGGGTAGCCTCGCAAATCTCAGGGGCCGTTACCGCAGCCTATAACTTCTCAGGAATTCATAAGCTGGTGGATGTGGGCGGAGGAGATGGAACCTTTCTTACTGCCATCCTAAACGCCAATCCAACGATGCAAGGGATAGTGTATGAGCGCCCCCAAGTAATTGAAAGGACCAGGGAGGTTATAAAGGCCGCTAAACTTGAGAGTCGATGTGAGTGCACAAAAGGAGACTTTTTCCAGAGTGTACCGGGTGGCGGCGACGCCTACATCCCCATGAGAATTATTCATGACTGGGACGACGAGCATGCTACCAATATCCTTAAGAACATCCACAGCGCCATGACAGAGAACAGCAAACTTCTGATCGTTGAAATGGTGATTCCCTCAGGTAACCAGCCCTTCTTCGGAAAGCTCCTTGATATCGAGATGCTGGTCCTCGGTGGAGGAAAAGAGCGCACCGAAGCAGAATATAGGGCGCTCTTAAAGGCGGCTGGCTTCAAACTGACGAAAATCGTCCCCACGGAATCTCCAATGAGTGTAATCGAAGGAGTGCGGGACTAGGGTCGGACGTTGCACGAGGGCAATGAGGAACCACACTATGACGTGCACATGTACTTCATTGGAAAAAAGAATCTACCTATGAAAGAAGGCACTTTCCATCCAAATTTTCATCTAAAATTTTTACTTTAACAAATTCTCCAATCTTGCCGGTGTCCAGGGTTATAGGCTTGTATGCAAAGTTTCTCCCCAAACGGCCGTTTTTCTTTTTCTCGGTTATAAATGCCACTCCCTCCCAGCAAATACACTCCGTATTTTTTTCGAAAGAAATTTCTTTGGCAAGCCTTGTAATAGCTGCGCTTCTCTCTTTTTTTATTTCTGTTGGGAGCTGTTTCATTTTTGAAGACGGCGCATTCTCTCTTGCCCCGTATTTAGAGATGTTTACAAAATCCGGCCGGACCTTTTTGAGTAGGTCTACTGTCGATAGAAAATCTCTATCTGTTTCGCCCGGAAATCCAGCTATAACATCCGTCCATAATTGCAACGTAGGAAATTTTGTTCTGAATATAGATACGATGCTTTTGTAATCTTCTGCTGTGTACCCCCTCCTCATCTTTTTTAACACGTTGTCGCTCCCCGACTGGACCGGTAAATGCAGGAACTTATAGATTTTTTCTGACCCATACGATTTTATCAAACTGTCGAGAAAATCTCTTTTTAACAAGTTTCTTGGATTCATCATGCCCACCCTTACTCGAAATTTTCCATTTATCTGTGAAATAGCGTTTAATAAATCGGGTAGATTCCCCCCACTATCAAATCCATAGCAGGAATTGTCCTGGGATGTTAGCCAAATTTCTTTGCACCCAGAATTTACGGCAGTAGATACTTCTTTAATAATTTGTTCTTTAGGATAGGAATTTAAACTTCCTTTCAAGGGCCTTACGCAGCAGTAAGAGCATGAGGAGTTGCAACCTGAGGCTATCTGAACTATTCCTATGACCGGATTTTTTCTAATCCTCGGAAGATCTAGCTTAATTTCCCTCAAATCACCTAAAAATTCTAATCGTTTTCCTTTTTGAACACCTTGTGCAACCTCTGCGATTCGGGTTATATGGTGCGTGCTTACAAGGCTTGCCGAGGGAGCAACGTCTGTAATTTTTTTATATATCACTTCCGGGGCACACCCAGCTATTATTAATCCACCCCTGATTTGATTAATCCTATACAAAAGCTTCTGTTCTGTGGGTTCTTTTACAATGCAGGAATTTATTATTGTAATATCGCAATCATCTTCAGAAGAAAGGACAAAACCTGCTTTTTTTAGTATCCCTGCCATTATTTCTGATTCGGCTTGATTTGCAGAACACCCATAAGTCTCCATGTAAACTCGCATAGAGAACTTTCGATTCGAGATTTTATAAGTATTTATATGGCAGATACGGTTATTGGGTCAGTGGGTCCCGCAGTAATTTTGCCGGTCTCGTGATTGCCGCTTACATGAGCGCCGGAATTGAGCTCATATTCCCCGGTTCTTCCAAAATGATATTTTATATTGTTTTTACTTGGAATCTGTGCAGTGGCAATCCACATCCGAAGGGTTTCGGTGTCGCCTGCAGACATCGTTCCAATCTCCCAGACAAGTTTTGTTGCGCCATTTTTATCCAATATCCCTGCCGAACCTTTGGAAACGGTCGTGTTAATTAGTTCTAGTTCAGAAGGCAGTGTATCTTTAACAGTCACATCGCTGAGGCCAGTCTCGTCATCGTATGAAACCTCGATTTCAAGCTCCCAGTATACACGGGTTTTCTCTGGTACCACAAGATCTCCAGAAATCATGGTTTTCGATATATCCAGTACTGGCTCCTCAACGTTTGGCTGCTCATCGCCGATAGCCACACCTCCAAACACCGCTATTAAAGCAAAAGTTAGCATGGCCATAGCAAGTAAGGCGCTCTTATTTTTTGATGTCGAATCCGCTTCCATCTCCAATCACCATAAATTAATCTTGAACTATGTTACATTCTTCCTTCTTTTCTATAATATATAAAGTTATTCGAGCTAGTATATTTGGTTTATGCGGTCTAACAAGCAGCGAACATGTTCGGATAAACTAACTTATGTTAGATAGGTCTATGTATACTATCATGGCTGATGATGGCTATACAAATGTGGCAATCGTAACGTGCGATACGGTATCGGAGGTCTGCCCAGGAGTGGGCTGTCTTTCTGCGCTTGAAAAAAGGCGTGAAAAATTTAGTTCACTTGGTCCAAAAGCCCGCCTGGTAGGCTATTTTACCTGCGGCGGATGTCCTGGAAGAAGGGTCTTTAGGATTACAAACACTCTGAAAAAATATGGAGTAGATGTAGTCCACCTAAGCTCCTGCATGATGATGGAAAAGCCTTTTTCCAGGTGTCCTCACAAGGAAGATATCAAAGAGTCAATAGAACACCTGGGGATAAAGGTTGTCGAAGGAACCCACCACGAAGTAGGCCAGCATGCCAGCGGAAAAAGATTTCACGACTAATTTTTTGTCCATGTAGCTTTAATTAGTGGGAGATAGAAAAAGTGATTTAATCAAAAGGGGGTAATAGCGCTTTCTATGCAAACAAAGCCCGGTAGTGTAGCGGTCAATCATGCTGGCCTTTGGAGCCGGCGACGACGGTTCGAATCCGTCCCGGGCTACTGAATCCATCTTCTTCGCGTGCACTTCGTTATGTCTTCACCCTCAATATTGTCAATTCAAATAGAGGGGACCCGGGCAAAAGCATTTAATTAATATTGCTTAGATAGTGATGAATATGAACATCAGATTTTTGTTTTTTATTATTTTCTTAATCCCTGCGGTGAGTGCAGCAGAATGTCCTAAAAATATCTACTATCTTACTACTGGATACGTGTTTGCGGATGGAAATTTGATATTTAATTTTTTAGACATGGACCTAACTGAGCCCCAAGTTCAAGGGGACTTTGTTTCCCGGCCAGGAGAACTTGTAACCGTGGAGGTTAAATGGACATGGGGGCCCAACTGCCCTGACTGTACAGTATATGTAAATTCATTTGGAACCTGGGACCCCGGAAATGATATCTCAAAACTCTACTCAATGTCAAAGGGCAAGGAAACATCTGTTGCAAGAGTCCCAATAACCTTTTTGGCTCCAACAACTCCCGGAGTATATAAATTCAGGGTATTATTTGCATACGACAAAGAGTATGCGAAGGATTTTGATGCCTCTAACCTTTGCAGTTCTGAAGAATGCCGTCTTAGAGGGGAGTGTAGCATCCTCATTGCTGAAGGAGACATCAATGTTACTGAGATTGGTGCAGGAGGAAAAAAACCGCTTTCAGTGGAACTTACCCGCCCAAAAACCAGTGCTGTATCAGGCACGTTAAAAACGAATGTTGGGGCGGTTATCCCAATAGACGCCAAAATTTTGCGCCCGCAAAATACATCCGTAAACGTAACAGTTAGAATAGATGATACCCATGTATCTGACCTTTTACCTTACAGCTGGAATACATTTAATTCCACTGTGGGAAGTCACAGAATTTTAGTGACTGTAAACGATGAAAATGGAACGATTGCTACTGATGAAATTAAAGTACTCCTCCAAAACAATACTGGGACATTTGGCGTAATCCCCCCTATAATCTGGGGACAGAGGATGAAGGGAATTGCAAGCGGCCTTGACATATCTGAAAAAGGGTCATATGTTGTCGCAGGGTCAAATAATGGGCTCGTCTACCTGTTTGATCAGACCGGGAAAAAAATATGGGAATATGATTTATCAGAGCCCATTAGCAGCGTTGCCATAAGCTCTGATGGGAATAATCTCATCTTTTCATCAGGTAATGTCCTGTATTATCTCAGCAATAATGGTTCAATGATATGGACATATTCAACATCAAGCCCGATAATCAGCACTGCAATAAATGCCGACGGAAGTAGGATTGCATCTGCATCTGGTAATGTCCTGTATTATCTTGAAAAGAACGGCTCACTTCTTTGGACATATTCAACATCAAGCCCGATAATCAGCACTGCAATAAATGCCGACGGAAGTAGGATTGCATCTGCATCTGGTAATGTCCTGTATTATCTTGAAAAA
>JAZFTU010000056.1:0-2507 GCA_036446855.1 Hydrothermarchaeaceae archaeon (SeqCode)
CATTTATTATCCTTTTTGATGGACCCCACCACTGTTGCCTTGGTGGGAAAAATCTTCAGCGAGGGAATTTTTTTTTATATACATTTGTATGTAGTTGTTACTAACTGATAACTATTGGTGATTAAAATGTCAAGAGTAGTGCATGGACAGAAGCGGAGACATTCGCCTACTTTGAATACTGTGCTTATGGTAGAAAATACTTTGAAGAACATAAGCGAGAGTGTAATTACCGTTGCAGAACTCAAAAGAAGACTCCCTAAGCAAGTAAACCATAGCACCTTACATATTATCCTTGAATACCTTGAGGAGAGTAGCAAGATAGCAGTGACTCTGAAGGGAATCACGTGGATACATAACACGAACCCAAAATTAAGGGAGGCGATTGAGAGTGGGTTTGAGTTGTGAAGAGAGTAAGGGTTATTCTTTCTCCTGGGGCAGAGGAAGTATACAAACATCTGAATAGAGAAGCCCCCAAATCAAAGACAGAACGAACAATACTAAACGCAATAAACAAAAAAGTGGAACTAATAAAGGTAAATCCCCACTTTGGAAAGCCGATAGCTAAAAACAAAATTCCTCAGGAATATGTCAAAAAATACGGAATAAACAACCTGTTCAGGGTGCCACTTCCAAATTTCTGGAGAATGCTCTACACATTGACAGATGGAGAAAATGAAGTAGAGATAATTGCCTTCGTTCTGGATGTCATTGACCACAAAAAATACAATAAAAAGTTCGGCTACAAAAAGAAGTGAACAATTTACAGCGCAACATTTATTATCCTTTGTCCCCAGGTAAAGACATGACGGTGGGGATTTGAGATGGTAGACATCAAAGTATTTGGGGTTGGCAGCACAGATAATGCACGAGAAGAGTATGATAAGTGCGGAATCGAGCAATTTTCACAGGGCATGGTTTCCGTTGCCCCCCCGTGCGAAGAGGCTGAGAAGGCCGAGGGATTCGTAAGAAAGCTTCGAAAGCAGGCAAAGCCGGGGGCAGGTCCAGTGACCCCTCATAGCATGTACCAGTAACCATGTTGAATATTACTTATGAGACCTTTGCAAAAAACAGGGGGATGCTTCAGGAGAAGATACGGGCGCTGAAGGGCAAAAAGAAGCTGGATAAATACAGGGACCTTTGGGTTGAGCAGGAATTTAAGGAAAAGGGAGGAGTGATAGGCGCAGAGGATGGCAGCATAAACCACAAGAAATACAAGAGCATCGTGCTGTATGCGGTGAACGCATCGGCGCCCGTCTATAACGGCAGGGTACGAGAGTCCCAGTTTTCAGACATCGACATATTATACCCTTACGGGGGAATTACCGATCGCCTCGATATCTACAGGACAATATTTGAGTTTAAGGCTGCCCTGAAGGTCATTTCTGACGTGGACCTATTTCTCGTAGACGGCTCGATTTATAGCGATCTCGTTGCCCCAAGAAATCTTGGAATGGGCCTTTCTGAAAAAGAGAAAAAGGAGGTCTTAAAATTCCTCCCCGCTATCGAGGAAAGCGATGAGGTGGTTATTGCATCTAAAAGGCTCGCAACAGAAATCAAGGGGCCGAAAAGGTTTAATAAAATCGCCTTTCTGGAGTATCTAGAATACCTCTCGACCGTAAAAAAATTTATTGAGAGGGGAGCAAAAAAGGCAGTGGGCGTATCAAAGACAGCCAGCACATCATCATTTTCCGAGGGGGTCCCTGACATCGCAGTGTTTGACGAGATTTCAAGAGAACCAGGATACGGTTTTGCAGAGGAGAAGGAAAAGGTATTACAAAAGAAATTTCCTGTGTACGGAGAATTTTTTAACAGCTACGTTCCGGTATTTAAGTACTTTTATGCCCGATTGGAGAAGAATAAAGGTGTTTTAATGATTGAGCTTCCAAAAGAAGATGTAAAAGAGCGGGATATTTACAATTTGCTCTGCAGAATGCGGAGCATCAGCGTTGATGGGTACCCCTACCTTTTAAGAAAGGCCCACAAGGACGTTGTGATATCCAACAGGGACATTGAGAGGTTCGCGGTGTCACTTGGCATAACCGAGCTATCCGGTAGAGAGGCGCTCGCATGGTAATCGGAATGTGCATAGGGGAATCATCGCCCACAGAGGTTGCCTTTATTTCCAAGTCCATGCCGGCTTTCGGCGAGTACGTGGTTCTTGAGTATGACGGGAAGAAAGTTCTTGGGATGGTCGAGGCACTTCTCAGGGGCAGCCCCTCAATCTCCGGCGACATTCTCGACCCTGAGGTCGTGGAGAGGATATTGGGCTTTGAGGGAGAGGACCAAAACTACGTTCGAGGAAAAGTGCGCCTTCTCGGGGATGTGGACCTCCTGGAGATGCCCCGGGTGCCTCCCCCCCCAGGAACAAAGATTAAGAGGGCCAGTTCAAAAACCTTAAAAAAAATCTTTGGGAATGGCACAATCAAAATCGGAACGCTCCTTTCCCAGCCTGACGTTGACGTCCTAATTGATGGAAATCGCATGATTACAAGGCACCTTGCGATTCT
>JAZFTU010000057.1:0-6672 GCA_036446855.1 Hydrothermarchaeaceae archaeon (SeqCode)
ATTTCATTTCAAGAGTCCCGATTTCCCTGTGCACAACTTCTTCTTTATTTGAGATTATCAGCAAATCAACGTCGCTGTCTCTTCTTTCCGTTCCTTTTGCATGGCTCCCGAAGAGGGCAACCATCCTCAAATCTATTTTTAATTTCGAGGATTCGATCAAATCATTTATCAATTTGGAGACGATTTTTTTATTTTTTGAATACTCGTCCCTTGTCTCCTGCGAAACCAGAGCAAGCGTTAGCCGGGTTCTGTCATTCTTTAAATTAAGCGTGCATAGAGATGTATTGCCCTTTTCCCCCCCCTGTTCAAAACACCGGCTTCAACGAGTCTGCCTATGTTTTTATAGACATGGCTGTAAGTTGCACCTATTTCTTTTGCCATCTGGTTGATGGTGAAGTCTGCTTTCGGGCGTCTCTCATACTGCTTGATTATATTCATCTGGACATATTCCATTCATTATGTGGAATTGCCAAGAAAAAAGGGAGATAGCAGAAATCCTTAAAACTTAGATGATTTAGAATATTGATGGGATGTACACAGAAACGATTGTTGAATCGGCAGTTCAGATAGCAAAGAAGGTAGGGGCCACGGCAATGCTTGTCCTCACTGAGACTGGTAAGAGCTATGACCTCATGGCAAATGGAAATTTAGAAATCCCAATAATCGTTGCCACGGCAAATGATGAGACGTACCAGCGCCTTCTTAAAAAATCAGGCGTCGCTGCCGCAGGTGATGAGCCCTCTTCAATAAAGGCAGGCGGTCATGCAATAAAGCTCCTTACAAGGGAGATGAGCGCAACGTCCCAAAAAGAGGATGCGATTGTGATTGCAATGCAAAAGGGCCTTTTAAATGAAGGGGACGTAATTGTAATCGTGGGCTCGACGCTATCGGGTGAGGCGGATTCCATGGCCATATACAAGGTAGATAAAGAAAAGCTGGATTTTACGATTTACGACCTTATCAGGAATACAGGGATTGATGATGAGGCCTTCAAGGCCGTAGTAAATATCGCGCTCGGGATAGGAAAGGAGGGGAGAGAAGGAAGACTTATAGGAACTGCATTTTTGATGGGGGACACAAAGAACGTGATGGAGAATTCCACCCAGCTGATATTAAATCCATTTGAGGGTCACAGCATCGAGGATAGAAGCGTCGCAAGCCCCCACACAAGTGAAACCGTAAAGGAACTCGCACAACTCGAGGGCGTCTTTGTGATTTCAAAAGAAGGCATAATCGAGGCCGCCGGAAGGTACCTGAACGTATTTACCGACAAGGTTGATATCCCCCGGGGCCTGGGAAGCAGGCATGCGGCGGTCGCTGCAATGACCGTGGCTTCAGATGCGGTCGGCATCACCGTATCCCAGAGCGGCGGGGTCGTCAGAATTTTTAAAAAAGGCGAGGTTGTCATGATAATAGAGCCGCAGAGAAAAATATCTATGAAAACCGACTGGCTAAATCAGGATTTCAGGTAATGGAGGAAACGCATGGTAAAGAGAAATATTTTAGTTGAAAAGATTATAAGGACGCCCATTGAAAACCAGCGGATAGAAGTTGTAGAAAGAAAGGGGGTGGGTCATCCAGACAGCCTTGCAGATGGCATAGCAGATTCAGTGTCAAGGGCACTATGCAGGAGTTATGGCGACACTTTTGGCACGTGCATGCACCACAACACAGACCAGGTAGAGATAGTTGGGGGGCAGGCATCCCCCCGGTTTGGTGGAGGCGAGGTTACTGAGCCCATTTACATCCTTCTATCCGGGAGGGCGACTACTTCTGCAGGTGATAAAGTAATCCCCGTGCACAAAATTGCCATAGATGCTGCAAAAGAGTATCTCTCAAGCACCGTGCGAAATCTTAACGTAGATAAACACGTGGTCATAGATTCAAAAATCCGCCAGGGTTCTGTTGACCTCAGGGACGTGTTTGACAGGAAGACGGAAGTCCCCAGTGCCAACGACACCTCATTTGGAGTTGGGCATGCGCCTTTTTCGGACGTGGAGGGCATGTGCCTTGATATTGAGAGGACCATGAATTCTGACAAGTTCAAGGAGAAATTTCCCGGAAGTGGGGAAGACATAAAGGTAATGGGCCTAAGAGAAGACGACAATATTACATTCACAATCGCAGATGCAATGGTTTCTAAGTATATTCCTGACATGGACCACTACATAAGCATTAAAAGTGATATGACCTCTGCAATAAAAGACCTTGCATGCAGGACCACCGACAGGGACGTGGACGTGGCCATCAACACGGCAGACAACTATGATACGAAATCTGTTTATCTGACTGTTACTGGAACCTCTGCAGAGATGGGCGACGACGGATCTGTTGGGAGGGGCAACAGGATAAACGGCCTAATCACTCCAAACAGGACTATGTCGATGGAGGCAGCAGCAGGAAAAAATCCGGTGAACCATGTGGGGAAGATGTACAACCTGATATCTACTAGGATGGCAAAGGACATAGCAATGGAGGTTGATGGGATAAAAGAGGTCTACATAAGGATACTGAGCCAGATAGGCTTGCCCATAGACCACCCGCGGGCAACAAGCGTTCAGCTGATATTAAATGACGGCACCGATTTGGGGAGCATTAGTTCCCAGGTTGAGGACATTGCAAATACCCACCTTGAGGAAATAAAAACGATAACAGAGCTCGTAATAAAAGGAGAACTCTGCACGTTTTAGAGAGAGTCGTAGACGGCCTTGAGGATTTGCCCGTGGACAATAAGCCCCACGATTTTTCCTCTTTCAACAACTGGCAGTCTTTCTATTTTTTTATCAAGAAGGACCTTCATGATTTCTTTCAAACCTGTGTTAGGAGATATTGTGATGGGATTTTTGTTCATCAAATCCTCAGCGCTCAGGCCCCCAATGTCATAATTTCTTGCGAGCATTATATCCCTCTGTGTTATTATTCCAACGAGCTTTTCGCCATCGACAACAGGAAGACCGCCAATGCTGCTTCTTGTCATTATCAGGTCGGCCAGGGCAATTTTTTCTTTGCAACCTATGGTGGTTACATCTTTTATCATCATGTCTCTTGCTTTAAGGTGCTTCACAAATAGCCCCCTCTCACTCCCCTTTTAGCAGGACTATTGCCTCAGCAAGGTCTCCATCTGTCTTCTCAAGCGCCTTTTTGGCCTCTTCTTCTGTGGAATTTGCCTGCATCGCGACAAGTTTTACGTCCTCTTCGGGTACTGTGCTTTTCGCCTTCTCCTCTCCGGTTATCTGATAGGTCTTCTGCCCCATCATGGTGATGACATTTACCCCGGGATTCTCAATTCTTATCTCCCCATCAGAAAGCCTGATAATTACCTCTTTTGCATCAAGCTCCTCGGACTCCATGCCCATTTTCCGCATCATCTTTTTCATTTGCCGGGGGTTCATCTTAGGTAACATCACTAAACATTTCCACATTCAGTTAAAAAAGGTTTTCTGTCTAATTTGAGGAAATGGAGCTATGTTAATTTCAAGTGAGGCAAGGACTAAATGTCTATGCGCTTCCCAGCTCTCTTGCCTCATTTTGTGAAAGCAGGGTGTTAAAGTCGAGGAGTATTAGGAGCCGATCATCGATTTTCCCAACGCCCTTTATGACCCCTCCGTCCGTGCTTTTGGAGACGGAGGGCGCTGTATCTATATTCTTTTCTGAGAGGCGGAGCACCTCGGTTACAGAGTCCACAATCATTCCTGCCGTGCTCCCTCCAAACTCGGATATGATAATCCTCGTGTTGTCATCAGTTGCCTCTGTTATCTGGAGACCAAGGCGCTTTCTGAGGTCCATTATGGGAGTTATCTGCCCTCGAAGGTTTATTACGCCCTCGATAAACTCCGGGGCCCGGGGAACCTTGGTTATCTCGGTGAGCTTTATTATCTCACGGACTTCATGGATATCGACCCCGTACTCTTCGTCGCCCATGTTGAACACGACGATCTGTATCTCCGCTTCACTTCCTTCCTCTATAAATGTGGAACTACTTTCAGCCATAATCTTCAGCCACCTTTAATTCATCTCTTCTTTTGCTCTGGCCCATTTCTTTTCGCTGTTTCCGTTGCCTTTGGGCTTTTCTATAGCGGCCCTTGGGGCCTGTCTTTTTTTCACCCCATCTCCTCTCCCATCCACCTCGAACTGGGCAACCATATGTTGAAGATCTATTGCCCCGTCGCTGAGCTGCTGTGCTGACGCCGAAATCTCTTCCATTGCAGCGGTTACCTCTTCTGTAGATGCAGATACCTCCTGTGTACCGGACGCGTTTTCATTGGAAGCTGATGCTATCTCGTCAATTGAGCTTACGACGCCGCTAATGAGGGCTGGCATCGCCCTAAACGAACTTAAGGCCTCTTTTACTGCGATATTGCCTTCCTCGACCTGCGCTGAGTTTTCGTTCATGGTCTCTACGGCGCCCTGGATCTCTTCCTGGATGCCGCCGATGAGATCTGCAATCTGTCCGCTAGCCCTCCCGGACTCCTTGGCAAGGTTCCTTACCTCTTCTGCAACTACTGCAAATCCCCTGCCCGCATCCCCCGCCCTTGCTGCCTCGATTGCAGCATTGAGCGCAAGGAGGTTCGTCTGGTCTGCAATGCCCGCGATGACACCGACTATCTTTCCCACCTCATCTGACTTCTCGCCGAGGGCCTTTATCTTCTCTGCGCCAGCACTAGTCGTCTCGCCTATGAGTCTCATCTTTCCCTCGACGTCCTCAGCGGCCTTGCTTCCGGCCTGTGCGCTTTCTCCAGTCTCCCGTGATTTTTCCAGCGACTCTGAAGCGCTCTTTGAGACGGATAAAGCCCTAGACGATACCTCCTGTATCGTTGATGAGACCTCTGTCATCGATGAGTTTACCTCCTCTGCAGAGGCAGCCATCTCCTCTGCTGCGGAGGCAGTAAAGTCGGCGTTTTCCTTTATATCCCCAATCAGTTGTTGGAGACTTTCGACCATTGTCCCAAAAGATGCCACCAGTTTTTTTATATCCCCTCTGGCTTTTATGTCTACTTTCTGGGTCAGGTCTCCTTCTGCTATGCGCTGGGCGGCGCTCCCTAATTCCTGAATGGGCCTTGCTACATTTTCAAGTATCTCCCTAAATGCCCTGCTGAGCTGCCCTATCTCATCACTCCTGTCAGCATCTTTTATCTCTCTTGCTGAGAGGTCTCCGGAAGAGAGCCTTCTTGCTTCCTCGGTAATATACCTTAAGGGGGCACCAATGACCGTTGATACCGCTGAATATCCCCTGGCAAATATTAGAAGGCTAAGTCCAAGAAGAACTATCATGAGTATCTTCATGAATGTGACACGTTCATTTGAAACCCTCGTAAGCTCGACCACGATATCGTTACTTGCCGAGCGGAGACCATCACTATTTTTCTCGATAAACTCAAGAGAATTCCAGAACTCCGGATTCAACTGGGAGGCAGTGGCAACTGTGTCTGCATTGGGCTTAAAGCTCGCCCACAGGGTCTTTACCTCAGCTATGGCCGGCAGGACCGCTGAGGGTGCAGGTTTAAGCTCATTTTCCTTGTACAAGCCGCCAGTTTCAAGGGCCTTTAGGGCGCTGTCATATTCGGTTATATATGCCTTAAGGTCGGCCCGGTGTTGTTTCATATTTTGAGAGTTCTGCCTAACTAACTTGTCCCCGGCATCCACGCCTATTTCAGAGGCGACCTCTGATATCAGCAGGGCCTGCTTTGTTATCTGCTGGCTAAGCATCCTCTGCCTTCCCGATACGTCTATCTCTTTTGAGTACTCCTCGCTGTTTTCAAGGAGGGCGTATGCCTGAACTATCGCGTCACTCATCTTCAAAAGCACATTATTATTATCTTCTAAAAACTTAACAGCGCCCAGAAACTCCGGGTTGTATGGAGGATTGTTTATTACATTTTCAGCATGGGTTTTATACTCAGCCCATACCTCTCTGTTGCGCTCTATCTCATCTGATACCTCTTTCGGAGCAGGATTGAGCTCATGTTCCTCATGTGCCCCCCCTTTTTCTATTACATTCAGTCGCATATCATATTCATTTACAGCATCTTTCATGATGGCCTGGTCTGCATGCCCATCTGCGAGCATGAAGGATACCCAAGCCATGCGCTGGCTCAGCATCCTCTGCCCGCCGGCGACATCTATTGCGTCGGCATCTTTATCCCCCTGCGATAGGTAGTAGTACACGACTGCAATGTTGACCCCGCTTATCAGCAGCATCACAAAAAGCAGGACGGCAACTTTGCCCCCAATGCTCAGTTTATCGATTTTTGAGTTTACGAATTTCACCCTTTATCACCCATCTCATCTTTTTTAACAAATGGTGGCACGTTTTCCAGTTGAATGATATTTTAAAACGTTGCTCTCTTGCCTATATATGGATTTAGGAAATATTGTATATAGGGGTATATACTTAAAATATTTTAAAAAATTTTGCCAAAAAGGAACCCGGCCGACATTTTTTTTAGCTCTGCTAAACTACTCCTAGACAAAGAAAGGAGCATGGCCCAGGGGGAGTGCGAGTTTTTGGGTTAGGACTTTTTTTGTCCAAAAACGGACTAAAATGGGCCCGGAGGGATTCGAACCCTCGACCTTCCGGTTATCAGCCGAACGCGCTAGCCAAACTGCGCCACGGGCCCACAATAATTCAGACTTTATGATACTTCCAAATATTATTTAAAACTTTAGTCATAT
>JAZFTU010000058.1:0-3879 GCA_036446855.1 Hydrothermarchaeaceae archaeon (SeqCode)
ACGTATGCGAGGCAGCCCATCGCCCTGGTCAAGGGAAGGGGCGCAGTCGTCTGGGACTCTCTAGGAAATGAATACATAGACTGCTTTTCGGGCCTTGCCGTTCTGAATGTTGGGCACTCGCACCCGAAGGTAGTAAAGGCAATAGAAGAGCAGGCAAATAAGATCATGCATTCGTCCAACGTCTACTCGATTATCCCGCAGGTGAGGCTCGCAGGGCTCCTCTACGAGGTTTCAGGCGGATACAAATCCTTTTTCTGCAACAGCGGTGCTGAGGCAAACGAGGCCGCAATAAAGCTTGCAAGAAAATGCAAAAAAAAGAGCGGAATAATCTCGGCCAAAAACTCATTTCACGGTAGAACCCTCCTCACCCTCAGCGCCACCGGGCAGGAAAAATACAAAAGGGATTTTCGCCCCATGTGCGAGGGGTTCAGCCATGTGCCCTACGGTGATGCAAGTGCCCTTGAATCGAAAATCAAGGGCGATACTGCGGCCGTGATGCTCGAGCCGATTATGGGCGAGGGGGGGGTTGTCATGCCGCCTGCTGGCTACTTTAAGGCAGTAAGGGAGCTTTGCGATGAGAAGGACGTTCTACTGATACTTGATGAGGTCCAGACAGGTTTTGGAAGGATTGGCGAGATGTTCGGGTGGCAGCTCTTTGGCATAAAGCCTGACATTTTTACAGTCGCAAAAGGGATTGGGGGCGGCTTTCCGTTAGGCGCAATGCTCGCAAAACCAAAAGTAATGGATGCGTTTTCTCCTGGCGACCATGCCTCAACATTCGGTGGAAATCACCTGGCCTGCGCGGCAGGGCATGCGGCGGTAAGCGTGCTAATCGAAGAGAAGCTTCCAGCGAGGGCAAAAGAACTTGGAAAATACTTAAAGCAGCTCCTCCTGGAGCTAAAAGAAAGGCACGATATTATAAAAGAGGTCAGAGGAGAGGGCCTCATGATAGGAATAGAGCTCAAATGCGGGTGCAAAAATATCGTAGATGAAGTCAGAAAACGGGGCGTTCTCATAAACTGCGCACATGACAACGTGCTCAGGTTTCTCCCTCCACTCGTAATCAAAAAAGAGCAGCTTAAACTGGCAGTTGAGACCCTGGATCTGGTGCTAAAATGAAAACGAGGAAGGGCATAGATGGCATCCCCCCTTATGTCCCGGGAAAGACGAAAGAAGAGATTGCAAAAAAATACGGACTGGACAAGAACAGTATAATAAAGATGGGGTCCAACGAAAATCCCCTCGGCCCATCGGAAAGGGCAGTTCTGGCAATAGAAAAAAACACAGTAAACGTCTCGGTTTATCCAGAGAACACATACACAAAACTTCGCTCGAAAATCGCTGGTTATGTCGGTGTTAAAAAGAATCAGGTCATAGTAGGGAATGGCTCTGACGAGGTTCTTGACATGGCCGTAAAGATGTTTATGGAGGAGGGCAGTGAGGCCGTAATTCCCACCCCAACTTTTTCGATGTACCGAAAACTTGTTGAGCTCTACAATGGCAAATGCGCCTTTGCCCCTCTCAGAAATGATTTCAAATTTGACGTGGACGCTATCCTCGAAAAGATTACCGAGAATACGAGCCTTGCAATCATTTGCTCTCCGAACAATCCCACCGGGAGCACTATTTCAGAGGGGGGGCTCAGGAGGATTTTAGAGAGGGACATAGCTGTCATACTGGACGAGGCATACGCGGAGTTCTCCTCAGAATCATTGGTAAAACTCGTTCGTGAATACAATAACCTCGTTGTCCTTCGGACGTTTTCCAAGGCCTTCGGTCTTGCCGGCCTGAGGGCGGGCTATGGAGTCGCAGACAGCCGGATTATCTCTCTTCTGCTCCGGATAAAAATCCCATTCAGTTTGAATCTCCTTGCAGAGAAAGCGGCGATAGCCGCACTTGAGGATAGGGACCACCTCAAAAGAAGCGTGGAATTGGCAAGAGCGGGAAGGGATTTCCTCTTGGAGGAACTAACAAAAATAAAAGGGATAAGACCCTATCCCTCGCAGGCAAATTTTATTTTTATGAAGCTCAATTTAAAAGCAGATTCCGTTGTGGAGGCACTGTACAGGAAGGGGATAATCGTTCGGGATTGCAGTTCTGGCGATGCAAATTACATCCGGGTAAGCACAGGCACGATGGAGGACAATAAAAAATTTCTGAAGGCTTTTAGGGAAGTCATCTGAGATGTTCCCTCACAGAAGGCCAGGCCCGAAGGCCAGAGAGGCGATGAGCAGGTCAGCAGAACACCTCGGGGAAGAAACGTGCTGCCGTGCGTCCCACAAAGAGATAAACAGGTGCATAAAAGGCATAAAAGACGTGGTGGGGCAAAAATTTGTAAAACCTGTGTCGAGTGGAAATTGTGCAATTCTTGCGGCCGCAAGCGCCATTCCCGGCAAATTCATGATACCCGACCAGGGGGGGTGGAGGGGCTTTAAGGACTACCCCGAGCTCATGGGGAGGGAGGTATGCACATTAAAGACAGAGCTTGGGGTGGTGAGTACCGATACACTCGATGGAAAATTGCGAAAGGAAAGACCTGCTGCACTCTTTTTGACCTCCTTTGCCGGCTATATCGCAGAGCAGAACATAAGGGAAATATTCAAAATCTGTAGGGAAAACTCTGTAATCCTCATAGAGGATGCGAGCGGGGGCATAGGTGACCGGGTCCTTGCAAGGGGAAACTCAGATATCACCATCTGCTCTACTGGGGCCCCAAAGATATTAAATGTATTTTCCGGGGGATTCATATCAACAAGCGAGCGGGAGATACTCGATATGTCGATGGAAGTTATCTCGGCCTGCAAGGTAAGCCCCGTCACCTGCGCAGGAATTAGGGAGGAGCTGAAAATTGCGCCAAAAATCGTCGATACGCTCCTCAGATATTCTAAAATGTTAAAAGAAGAGCTGGACGGAGTGATACACAGGACGCGCAGAGGACTCGGCGTGGGCATCAGGGCAGCTGACCCAAAAAACCGGGTAAAAAGCGCAAGGGAAAACGGGCTGGTAACAGACCTAAACCAGGGCATTTTGACGGCCTGCCCCAGGTACGATAGGTTTTTGGAAACTGGGGTGGTAGTTGAGCTCAAGAAGTTGGATATTCTCAAAGTTACCGAAGATGATATCGCAAAAATAGCAGAAATCCTTAAAACTTAGATGCCCGGGCCCATTCTTCTATTCTGAAAGCATCTCGTCTATTCTGTTAACACATTCTGTCGCCATGCTTATCATTTTTTCTGCTTCCTTTCTGCCGAAGCTTTCTTCGACAGAATACTGGGCTGTCTCCCTTGTTCTTTTTGCCCTCTTGATCATGTTTATGTATTTCTCTTCAAGAATCTCGGCTATGAAAGTCTCGAAAGGGAACCCGGATGGGCCAAGGCGCATTATGGCCCCTTTGAGGTCGTACCTGGATGCAGAGTTGCGCTCCCGCTCATCCAGCATCCGCATTACCATTTTAAAGACAGCGCGCGTGGTTATTCCGTCGTATGCCTTGCTCTGCACATCTAAAATTATCTCTTCGGCCGTGGCCCTGTCTGCCCCTGCCCTGAGAAGGGACCGCCTCACGTTATGGGAGTTAAAACGTTCTTTTTTTCAGATGCCTTTATTACCTGCACGATTATCTTTGGGGGGCTCTAGTGCCGTCTCCATTTGTATTTTTTAGGTCGCAATAGTTTTAGGACTTTGTACACAACGACAGCTGCCAAAATAAGTATCACTGCCTTTACGGCAGGGCCATAGTCCGTATGTTTTTTTAGTGGTGGAAGGCCCCTCGGGAGTGTCACGTTTATCCTTTCTCTCAAGGTATTCTGCTTTTCGGTGATTTCACCTGTGATGTTCTGAAGAAGCGAATGCTTCAGGTTTACAGTTGCTTTATCTGTGCCA
>JAZFTU010000059.1:0-5182 GCA_036446855.1 Hydrothermarchaeaceae archaeon (SeqCode)
TACCTTCGTTGGCACGTTGTCTTTTGTTATTACTTCCTGTGTTGGAACGTCGAGGGTAACGGTTCTTAGGTCCACCTTTACCATACTGTCAATTATCGGTATTATGAAGAACATGCCTGGGCCCTTTGCTCCTATGAGCCGTCCCATCCGAAATATTACGCCACGCTCATATTCCCGCACGACCTTAATTGCTGCGCTCAAAACTGAAATCAATATCAGTCCAAATACAAAATATTCAATCATTGTTCATCTGCCTCCTCTACTATTAGGACTAGGTTTTCTGCCCCTAATACTTTAACTTTCCTATCTTTCCTTACAGCCCCTTCTGCCCTCGCCCTCCAAAGTTCACCCCGGATAAAGACGTCGCCTTCAGGGTCCAGCCGACTTTTGGCAATTCCCGTCTTGCCCACCATGCCTTCCATGCCTGTCGATGGTCTCAACTTTTGGGCCTTTGCAATAAATCCAATGAGAATTGCAAAAAACAGGGCGGTAAGTAGAGTTACTGCAAGTATAAGGTTTAAGGAAATCTGGACAAACGGCTCCTTTTCTGTGTCCAGGAGGAAAATAGAACCCAAAAACAGCGAGATTGTGCCGCCGACCGCAAGAACGCCGTGCGAGGGTACCTGGGTCTCGGCAGCAAAAAGGAGTATTGCAAAAACTATGAGCCCAAGTCCGGCCGTACTTACAGTTAGGGCCTGAAAGGACCATAGGGCTAGAAGTATGCTAATCCCACCCACCACGCCAGGAAGAATGGCACCGGGACTTGAAAGCTCAAATATCAGGCCGTAAAATCCTACGATAAAAAGTATGTAGGCAATGTTTGGGTCTGAAAGAAGATGCAAAAAGTCCTCTCTTGGACTCAGAGGGATTTTGACGATCTGTGCTCCTCTGGTTCCCAGAGTCACGTTTTGTGATACCGTCTCAACATGCCTACCGTCGAGCTGATTTAACAAATCATCATAATCTTCCGCAAGTATATCCGCTATCCCCCAGATGCGCGCTTCCTCTGCCGTAATTGACGTGCTGTTCCTTACGAAGCTTTCTGCAAGCGTGACATTTTTCCCCCTCTTTTGTGCAATAGACCTCATCGTTGCGGAGGCGTCGTTTGTTACCTTCTCAGATACCGCCTCCACCTGCCCCATTCCCATGGACACCGGGTGTGCAGCACCTGTATTTGTGCCAGGCGCCATCGCTGCAACGTGGCCGGACATGAGTATAAAGCTCCCCGCAGATGCTGCCCTCGCCCCTCCCGGATAAACGTATACGACCACAGGCACTTTCGAATTTAGCACATCTTTTATTATGCCTCTCATAGAGGTATCGAGGCCCCCCGGGGTGTCTATCTGGATTATAATCGCGAGGGCTCCTTCGGATTCTGCCTTTTCTATCCCCCTGCTTACGTAATCGCTCATAACAGAGTCAATTATCCCATCGACTTTTAGCAGGTATATCGTGTCCTCAGCAGCAAATACGCCTGGCATCGAGAGGAGTATTAAGATGCCAAAATAAATTTTCACAGGTTCCATTCTCCCCATAAAACTATATAAGCATTAATAGTAATTTTTCTTTGATGATAGACTCCATCTGGGTTGAAAAGTACAGGCCAGAAAAGGTCGAGGATATTGTGGGGCAGGATGCCATTGTAGGGCGGCTCAAGGGGTATGTAGAGAAAAAAAATCTTCCAAACATGCTATTTTCCGGGCCACCGGGCATAGGAAAGACAACTGCGGCAATAGCACTCGCCAAGGGGCTTTTTGGGAGGGACTGGCATACCAATCTTCTTGAGCTTAATGCAAGCGACGAGCGAGGAATTGACATTGTACGCGGCAAAATAAAGAATTTTGCGAGGACCCAGGCAATAGGCGGCGAATTTAAAATCATATTTCTCGACGAGGCAGATGCCCTGACAAAGGATGCGCAGAATGCGATGAGGCGAACGATGGAGAAGCACAGCAAAATTTGCAGGTTCATACTATCAGTCAACTATTCAAGCAAGATAATTGGGCCCATACAATCGAGGTGCGCCATATTCAGGTTCAGGAAGCTCAAAGACGAGGACATAAAAAATAGGCTTTTATACATAATAAATCGCGAAAAGCTAAAAGTAGAAGCAGGGGGAATAGACGCTGTCCTCTACATGAGCGAGGGGGACCTTCGCAAGGCCATAAATCTCCTGCAATCGGCGTCTGCGTTTGGCGATATCACTGAAGATGCCCTATATCAGGTGGGCGGGAGAGCAAGACCCGAAGAGATTAGGGCCATACTTTCGGCTGCCATCGAGGGGGATTTTTTAAAGGCGAGGGACCAGCTAAGGGAGCTTGTGATTACCTATGGCGTGAGCGGGGAGGAAATAGTTCTCCAGTTCCACAGAGAGGTTTTCAAAATGCCGTTTTCTGGAGAAAATAAGGTGAAACTTGCAGGCATCATAGGTGAATACGACTTCAGAATCAAGGAGGGTGCAAATGAGCTTATCCAGCTTGAGGCCCTCCTGGCACAGTTTATTGGGGTAGGAAAATAAATTGACAGGCAAGGGATTTTTTTATGCTTAGGATAGGGATGATGGGAATTGAAAAACTCCTGGAAGTTACGAGGCCATCAGGGCCTTTTATTCTCCTTGCAACTATCGATGTCTTTGTCGATGTGCAGGAAGATTCGGATTTTTACGAGCGGGCGATAAAAGAGGAAATTCATAGTAATGTGAACAAATCCATAGGGGGAGAAATAACCTCAATTGAGAACCTCTGCGCAGATATAATAAGGGGAATTTCACATCTTGCGAACCGGTCCGAAGTGAAAATCGAGGCAGACTATGTCGTCTACAGAAAGACCCCTGTAAGCAGACAGCGAACGCAGGCCACACACAAAATTTTGGCAAAGGCGATAAGTGATAACGGGGACATAAAAAAAATGGTCGGGGCCGAGGTCACCGGGATAGCATCATGTCCCTGTGCTCAGGAAAGCATAACAGAGCACTCCAGAGAAAAATTGAAATTTTCAAAAGAGGAGATAGACGAAATACTAAGCATCGTTCCAGTCGCAAGTCACAACCAGCGCAACGTTGCTACTCTCTATATTGAAGTCCCAGAAGGCTATGACCTGGAGGTAGAGGGCTTAATAGAACTGCTTGAAAGCTCAATGAGCTCAAAGGTCTACGAGGTCCTAAAAAGGAAGGACGAGGTTCACGTTGTGATGGAGAGCTATAGAAATCCAAATTTTGTCGAGGACGTTGTAAGAAAGATACTTGTGGATGTCGTAAAGAAGTATACTGACCTCCCTCCAGAAACCCAAATATTTGCAAAAAGTGAGAGCTTTGAGAGCATCCACCAGCATAATGCAATAGCGGAAAGAACGACCCCTTTAAAAGGGCTCAGAAGTGAGGTAAATTCGGCGTAATTGGAATTGAAGGTTTCTTTTTTTTAGACCTTACTTAGTTTTTCCCTTGCCCTTACCACCTTTTCCTCCGCCATTACCGCCGTTCCCACCAGAATCGTCATCATTGTCTTCGTCTGGGTCGTCATCTCCCTGGTCATCATCTTCTCCTTCGTCATCATTATCGTCGTCTTCGTCTGGGTCGTCATCGTCTTCTCCTCCGTCATCATTTCCTCCCTTTTTACCATTTCCTTTGTCCCCTTTTCCCTTCTCTTTTTTCTCATCCTTCTTTACGACATCAGGGGATCTTTGTGCATCAAAACTTGGCCTGGCCCAGTACACTCGGGTAAATCCCTTGCCCTCGGCCGTAACTTCGCTGGTCTCCCTGCCCCCAGAAATCATAACCTGCCCATCTGGATTTACTGTGAGGTAGCTTATCTTCTCAACGGTCTCCAGATTCTCCCTCGTCTGGAATTCCACAACGGTCTTGATCTCATATGTAGCGGGTTCTTCCACCGTTGGCAGACGGAGGGTATAAGATAGAGTTTTACTTTGCTCAACTGTCCCTGCCTTCCACATCACTCCAAAACCCGTAAATACTCCGCCCGAGGGGCTTACTGCCAGCTTTTTGTTTATGTATTCCTTGACGAGCGCTGCCTTTACAGTCTGGCCCTCCCTGGCACGAAGCTCGATTATTATCTTTCCCCTACCTCTGTCGTGTTCTTGGTGTATCCTGTGGCTGACAACGATTTGAGGACCTTCATCCTCTTGTAAGATTGCTTTAGGGCCTTCAAGTGGCGATAGCACCTCTTCGGCCGGGCCGTTATCTACCAAGGCCATTGATTCTGGGAACGCCCCCCCGCCGCCATAAACGGCGCTATAGGCGGGAGCAGGAATAGCGATTATACCGAGTATTAATGAAAGCAGAGCCGGCCATTTTAATCCAGAACTATGTGCCTTCTCTGTATCCATGAATATCCTTCCCCAAATTAATTTCTATTACCTCTTCTGAGGTAAGAATGTGGCACCACAGCAATACATTTCTATATTTACGAGGGTGACTGCATATCAGCTTCATATAGGTAATAGTATTCTAGAAGTATGTTATACTAATTTGGGAAGTACACTACATACAAATATAAATTTGTTAAGTTAGGGATGGCCATTTCTTGGAAAACAGGATTTTTCACTTGTTTGGCACTTCTTAACTTAACACGCATGAAAAAACTAAATAAGTCTGAAAAATCATAAAAAAACGGGAGCAGACACTATATAGATGACACTTTTATAGACATTTTTAAATGCGGGTTTTGTTAAGTGATGTGGTGCTGAGCGGTAGATTTTTAGAAAATTTCTGAGGAAAATCTGGAAATTGACAACTCACAACTTAACAGAAAAGATTAAATTTTTCCAGATATTACCTCTGCCCCTGCGTGGCTTTCGTAAATTGCATCCAGAATTTCAGCATCCCCAAAAAGAACGTCATGCAATGTCACATCCATGCCTTCGAGCCCCAGACCAAGCTCAAGGTTTGCCATCTCGATGTCTGCGTCTAAAATGGTCGTGTCCTTCCCAAGCTGGGCCAGGGCCACGCCCAGGTTTGCAGAGATTATCGTTTTTCCGGACGCAATGGTAATTGATATGCTCATTGTCCTTCAAGTAATATTATGCACCCATTTTTTATATAAATTTTTAGCTTAAATCTGGCCTTTGGCAGAAAGTAGTACTTTTTGAACTGGAGCATTGGCATAAGTTATGCCAAATAGAGCTTAAAAATTTATTTTTCCATTAGAAACGATAGATTTTTATTTAT
>JAZFTU010000060.1:0-6550 GCA_036446855.1 Hydrothermarchaeaceae archaeon (SeqCode)
CACCAGGGCATCGCCTTTGCGCTCGTCAAAATAACCAGATATCCTGCTCTCTTTTAATACGCTCACTGCCTCAAGTTTTGCGAAGGCCTCTTCCTCGAGCGCATCTTTTGCATTGTTGTATGCCAAAGTTCCAACTATTGCAAGCGGCACGATGCTCAAAATCAAGAACATGCCGATAAGCTTGGTCTTCAGCGGTATATCATTCCAGTTTATATTCATCATTTATCACCCATCCAAGTTATATACTATATTTCTCCATTTTTTCGACGCGCCTTTTTGTGACTCTAGCATGTGCAAGAGCGCGCTATGCCCCCTGCCATTGATGCAGGAGGAAGCTTTTCTCATTTTTTCTGTCATAATTCAAACCCCTTCCGTTTTCACCTTCCTTGTGTTGAGGGTATATATCCAGATATCCGCAAAATAGGCGCAAGCATAGCATGAAACTCCTTTGGGCCATCACAGGTCTTAGGGACCCTCCTCTAAACTTCCCCTGTATCTTTCTGTGTAAAATTATTGCTTACTCCTGCCAGTCCTGAAAGTCAATTGCGTAAAAACCGGATGGTGCCCGGGTCATTTAATAAGAGAGGCTGTGGGGGCGGGATGGGATTAATCTCCCCACAGCCCCGTATTTCAGTCCCCCTAGTAGGAGACAAGGATAAATGTATCGTGAGGGAGTATATCCAGATATCTGCAAAATAGGCGCAAGCATACCCGCAAATTCTCATTTGATGAACTGTTTTGCCCCTTTAAACCAGGAGAGCGTATGCGGTTGTATACATTGAATAAATTCCCACAACTTTTTTATGTTTTGGTAAATAGTATAAGAGAATGAAGTAGCCATATTTGGGAGCTTAAATTGATAATAAAAACGCCTTCCAGAATACACATGACCCTCATTGACATGAATGCCTCACTTGGCCGGATGGACGGGGGCATCGGGCTTGCCCTTAAAGAGCCCTGCATCGAAATCAGTGCCAAAAAGGCCGAAGGAGTCAGTGCAACGGGGCTCCTAAAAGAACGGGCCAAGGATGCCTCCAGGCGCACGTTAAACGCCCTTGAAATTGAGGGTGGAATAAAAGTAAATGTATCAAATGCTTTCAGCCAGCACGTGGGCCTTGGCTCTGGAACCCAGATTGCACTTGCAGCGGGCATGTCTGTCTGCAAATTATATAAAAAAGACCTCCCTTTGGAGGAACTTTCAAGAATTGTTGGAAGAGGGGGGACGTCGGGAATCGGCACATATGCATTTCAGCGTGGAGGCTTTATCATTGACGGGGGACATTCATTAAAAGATAAAAAAGACTTTCTCCCCTCTTCGGCATCAAAAGCCCCTCTCCCTCCAGTGCTTCTTAGAACAGACTTCCCAGACTGGAAAATTGCACTATTAACTCCAAAAGTTAAAAATCTATTCAAGGGATCAAGGGAAGTTGGCATATTTCAGAAATTCTGCCCGGTCCCCCCCGGAGAAGTCGAAAAACTTTCGAGGATAATACTTATGATGATACTACCGTCTATTTTAGAAGAAGATATAAAAATGTTCGGCGATGGCATAAATAAAATTCAGAAAATCGGATTTAAGAGTATTGAAGTTGCTCTCCAGAGGAAGGAGATAAGGGTTCTTATGGACACGTGCAGAAAATACTCATACGGAGTTGGATTAAGCTCCTTTGGCCCCACCATTTACTGCATCATAAAAGACGAAAGAGGACTCAAAAGTGCCGCAGGAGAATTAGCAAAAATCACGGTTACGAAGGCAAGCAACAGAGGGGCAACAATAACTTAGGGAACGATAAAATGGGAAAATTTAAATTTTCAAAAAGGGCTTACATAGACAAGATTAAGGAAAGAAAAGATTGGGACGGCGAAAAAGAAGTGGAGAAGGAGCGCCCGAATATAAATAAGAAAATGCGGTGTCGTAAATTCGTGGACGTCGGAGACGGGAGGAGAAGCTCGATAACAGTGGAAGTCAAAGGCGGTAAATGCGACTCATCCTACCTTTGCTCCGCTATATGCAATTTTAAATAAAAAAAAAAGTAGAGGGAAAAAACTACTTTAGTTCACTTCCCCGGATTCTTGCACCAACGTTCATGTCCCTTATGCTAAATATGTAATCGTCGATGTGCTTTTCAGTGAATTCAATGCCAGTTTTCTCAAAAAACGCAGGCCATCCTATTCTGTCAATCCACTCTCCGACGCGTTCATCCTTCTGTGCATTCTTGGCCCATATTTCAACTATATTTTCAACGGTATCAACCACTTCTGGCCATCTGGGGGGATTGTTTTTTACGAAAGGTATTGCAAGCCTGGAAAATGCAGGCCCACTTCGAGTATTTGAAACCTTGCCGCCGACCCAGACAGAAACGCCGTCGTTTTTTGCATCTGCAAGCGGCATGCCCGGACACATGCCATAGCATATGCCGCAGTACATGCACTTCTCACCGTCTATTGTCACGCTTTTTCTTATCGAACCATCGTCCTGTTTCAATATTTTGGGCTTGATTGCATAGGTCGGGCAGACTGCTATGAGCGATGGGACTTCGCATGCCTTTGATACAATATCATCATTTACTTGGGGGGGTACTCTGTGCATGCCTAAAATCGCTATGTCCGAGCAGTGGACAGCTCCACACATGTTAAGGCATCCGGAAACTGCAATGGTCAGCCTGCTAGGGAGGTCGTCTCTCTTAAAATACGAAATGAGCTTGTCAGATATTGACTTGGCAATTCCTGGAGCGTCGGTTGCCGAGGTGTGGCAGTGTACCCATCCTGTGCACTGGATTATACTGTGCATGGAGTCTCCAGTACCCCCGACCGGAAGTCCCATTTTTTCCACTTCCACTATAAGCTTATCTACGTCTTCTTCTCTAGGGATTATCCAGTCAATGCTGTGCTTGCTTGTGAATTTTATTGAGGACTCACAGTATTTGTCTGCAATATCACAAACTTCTCTTATTGTGGAAGATGCTATAAATTTTGGAGCGCCAGTCCTCACCGTGTATACAGCATCCCCGGTTTCAGATACGTGTTTGAAAACTCCGGGCTTTATTAGCTCATGATACTTCCACTTTCCATAATTTTTTGTTAGAGTGGATGAGAGCATTTCCCTGTAGTCAGGGGGTCCAAAATCCATATCATCAAAATCAAGTGCCATTTTTAATACCTCCTATTGTACCTCACCTGGCCAGTAGAACCAGAATGGATTATTCCTCGGGGCTTTAATCATTGTTGGATTTGGCTTTATCCCAGCCTCCCTTAAAAATCTCCCTGTGCCTATCCTATAAATCGTCTCGCCAATTCTTTCCTTTGACCTTCCATTTTCATCCCACCATTCTATAATCTTATAGATAAAGCCCTTTAAATTTGCATACGGTGGTTCGAGTTTTATGAAAGGAACTAAAATCCATCCAAGAAAGGCACCATATCTGCCTCTGGCCCTTCCACCAATTAGCAAAGTAGCGCCTCTATCATCACCAGGAGTAAGTGCCTTTGACATTTTTTGCAGGCAGTACGTGCACCTCATACATTTGCTATTGTTAATCTTAAGCTCGTTTCCGTCCCATTTAATCGCACTTCCGGGGCATTTTGAGGCAATATGGGAAATATCAACTCCAGATTCTGCATATTTTCTTACCTCATCCTGGTCAACTTTCATGCTGTCTCTCCATGTCCCAATAACAGTGAGGTCAGCTCTTGCAACGCCTGCATTGCAGTCAGTTGGACATCCGGAAATCTTTAATTTAAATTTGTAGGGAAACCTGGGTCTGTGCATGTCGTTTAAAACTTCGCCGTCTGACATAAACGTATGGTAAATATCAAGAGAATCGACCATCGCCATCTCGCATCTCGCAGGTCCAACGCAACAGCTTGCCGTCCTAAAGTCCCCTGATGAACCCCCAATGTCCCAGTTCTCTTTTGAAATTTCATCAAAAAACGGCTCTATTTTGTCTGTCTGAATTCCTACAACCTGGATGTCCCCTGTCGCTCCATGGAAATTCATAAGCCCGCTTCCATATTCATCCCACATGTCACAGAGTTTTCTCAATTTCGATGTATTATAAAACATACCCGCAGGTTCAATTAGCCGTATTGTATGTGCATCTGCCAATATGTCTCGCTTGTCACTTACCCTCCCAATAACACCTGCATCATATCCGGGTACTCCAGGCATTCCCCCATGGGTCCAGTGGGTTACCTTGTCTTTATAATTCAATTCATATATGTTTAAAAGTCCGTCATAGCCTGATTTTTTTATCTCTTTTACAAGACTCGGCCACGGTCCTTTCTCCAGTTCATCCAATAAGGGTGTTTCAGACACTCTTTCACCTCCAATTATGAGTAGCAATTATAGTGCTATAGCGGGGGATGGCATTTTATTTTATATATATCTTTTTGCTTATGGGGGTTTTGCGCATTTCTATGCATAACCTATCTTCCACGTACCAAATATTAAATAATTCAGTTTCCAAGTTAAGTCAATGCCACTTTTCTGCCTCTCGTTTCACCACATTAAAACCAGCTACTCCAATTTTCTGAAGGCAAGATTTGACGACCCCAAAGAATTTTACAATCTTACCTCCGGGGAGCGCGTGCTGGTCCAGACCGAAACGAGAATCGAGGTATATGCATTCAAAAATGATGTCAAATCACTTTTTGACCGGTTTATCTCAAAGAGCGGCCTTTCCAGGTCAGAAATTGAAGAATTTTTTAAAGTATACCGGGGCAATGAAGCTGTAGTTCACCTACTTAGAATGACAGGATGCATTGAGTCCCGCGTTTTAGGAGAAACTTACATTCCGCTTGCCGTAAAAGCTGCCTATCAAACTGCCGAGGATTGTGATGCGGTGGGACCGAAAATAAAAACACTATTTGATTCAGCAAATCGCGTGGGAGAAAGGGCCCATCTTGAAACAAAAATTAATAATTCGAAAAAAGTTGTGGATATTGCTACAAGCCTAATCCTATCTGAGCTACCCAAGGCATTTGAAAAAAGCGTGGTTCTATTGGGGGCAGGGACAAGCGGCAGAAAAGTTGCAGAGATTCTGGCCAGGCATAATTGTAAGATTTTAGCCGTAAGCAGGAGCCTGGAGACGGGTAGGATTGCTGGACGGGAAGTTGGGTGCGATGTGCTAGAGTATCACCGGCTGAATGAAGCTATTTTTCATGCAGATGTCCTTATTTGTGCTACGCTTGCCTCCCATTACAGGGTACTTCCTAGGATGATTCTTCCCAGGACAAAGCCACTCACCATCGTGGACTTATCACCATTTAGAAACGTATCCCCCAAAGTCGCCTCTATCCAAAAAGTAATTTTAAAAAATGGGAAAATCGATGAGGCAATTGAGAAAAGCCATAAATCCGCAAAGAGAGAGGTCTATAAGGTCGAGCAGATAATAAAGGAGGAAATATGAAGATAGGAAGATTCCTCTACCGGAGAAAAATAATTGAGGGCATAATAAAAGGAGAGAATGTTTTATTGTCTGATGGTGAAAGAGTCGGGATAGATGGCCTTGAATACCTTAGCCCGACAGCACCATCAAAAATAGTCTGCGCAGGTCTAAATTACCTCGACCATGCAAAAGAACTAAAAATGCAAATTCCAGAAACCCCCGTTTTATTTTTAAAACCCCCAAGCGCTGTAATCGGGCATAAAGGAATGGTAAAATACCCGAAGATGACCAAAAAACTTGATTACGAGGCAGAGCTTGCAATTGTCATTGGCAAAAAATGCAAAGACGTGCCGAGAAAAAAGGCCTTCAATGTAATCAGGGGATATACGTGCTTAAATGACATCACTGCAAGAGACCTGCAGGAGGAGGACGGCCAGTGGACCCGGTCCAAAAGCTTTGATACATTTGCCCCCATTGGCCCATATATAGTAACAAAAGATGAAGTTGACCCGGGGAACCTTGAAATAAAAATGACTGTAAATAATAAATTGTGTCAGAAATCCAATACTAAAAATTTCATATTTGACGTCCCAACTTTAATAGAATTCATATCTGAAGTTATGACGCTTTACCCAGGAGATATCATTTCTACCGGCACTCCTCCAGGGATTGGGAGGATAAATCCAGGTGATAAAATGGAGGTTGAAATTGAGGGTATTGGAACCCTTGTAAATTACGTTTCATAACACCTTTCTTAAGATTAAATCCCCTCTTTTGGGTTTTAATTCAAGGCCGGACCTTATATCTATTCTGTCTCCTTCTTTCAAACTTGCAAGTCTTACCATCTCACTTGGAAGGAGGATGAAATACTTGCCTTTTGCCGTTTTCTGAAGTTTTTCCATGCAAGCATGGAGAACGTTACCAAATGAAATGCTGTAAAGTTTTGCATGCGTCTCAACTGATTAGAGTCATTTAAGACTTGACAGCATTTTTAAAACTTCGGCAGGTTCTGCTCTTTTTGTATAATCGGCATCCACAAAGGAATATACGATTATGCCATCTTTTATAACATAAGTTGCAGGTATTGGCAATTCGTAACTTTCGTCACCGTTATCCTCGGGCAGGTTAATTCCAAACTGCTTATAAATTGGCCTTAACTCTTC
>JAZFTU010000061.1:0-8664 GCA_036446855.1 Hydrothermarchaeaceae archaeon (SeqCode)
TCATGTTCTCGAAAAACTGATTACTCTTGAAGGCATGAAAGACGTGTATAGGGTGGGAAACATAAGGATAACATACGAACTTTTCTGAGTGATATTCTCATTAACACAGACCCACAAAACCTACTTTTATATCTTCACCACATCGCACTCCAAACCCTCAAATTCAACATCGTCATCTATCAATAACTTGGCCTTTAATTCCTTCGCTGTGGCAACAGCAAAGGCGTCTGGTAGGGACATTCCTTTCCCTGCTTTTATTCTGGCAGCTTCCTTCCACAGGGCCTCGCCCTTTATGTCCACTTGCCTTATCCCGAAGTGCTTCAAGTTGTCCAATTTCTCCTCTGCTATCTTTGCACTTTTTCTGTAGAGGATGTAATAAAACTCTGCAAGGTTCAGGGCATTCATAAATCCCTCTGCCTCGCCATTGCTAACTTTTGTAAGGTACTCCTTCACCACTTCGGCCTTTTTTTCTCCAAGGTAGAACTTCAGTATCACCTCGGTATCAAATACGAGTTTCAAGTGAGTTCCTCCATTTTGGAATCTTCAGACCTGCTTTCCTTCAATAATTCCTTTGAACTCTTCTTGAAAAGCCCTTTTAGCGAACCCATTTCCTCTTCTGGAACTGGAGCGGGTTTTATTAACAGGCCATCTTTCGTATCTATCACCAGGACTTTCCTCTTAAGTCCATGTTTCCTCCTCATCTTTATGGGCAAAGTAGCCTGACCTTTTTTAGTAATACTTACAATTTTTTTCCTTACTTCTATCATAGGTATTACAATACGATTAATGATATTTAAATATTTTGTTATTACGGCTTTGGCGCATAACCCGTAAGCCTTATATCGAATGCTGAAAACAATCGGGAGGAAGATCATGATTTAGCGCCAAAGCCGCTTCAGGCAAGAATTTAAATAGTTGGGGGGACAGACCATTTTTCATGGAAAGGGGCACAATTATCATTTTTGTATTTCTCCTCGTCCTGTCTTCAGGATGCTTTGGGGGCTCTTCTTCTGAATTTTCGCAAGAAATGAGTGCTACGAGTGCTCCATTATCGAAAATGGCAGGTGAGATGGCATTTGACGACTCTCCTCAGGTTGGCATGCCTGAACTTGCAAGGCCATCTGCCGAACCCGAAGAGTCTTTCGAGGAGGATGTAACCGGCCCAAAAATCATTTTCACTGGCACAATCGACATCGAGGTAAGGGACTTTGACCCTGCATATCAGAAATTAAAGGAAATAATTTCAGATTCCAGCGGGTTTATCTCCGATTCAAATATCTATATTACTCCCTCTGGAAAAAAGCGGGGCACAATTACCACGAGGGTTCCACAGGCCAAATTCAGTGCGATTATCGACACGCTATCGAAATTGGGGGTTGTCAAAAGCCAGGTGATAAGCTCTGATGACGTGACGCTGGAATACACGGATTTGAGCTCGAGACTGAAAAACTTCAAAGAAGAGGAAAAGAGGCTCCTTGCCCTATTAAGCCGGGCCCAAAACGTAACAGAAATACTCCTCATTGAAAAAGAGCTCTCAAGGGTGCGCGGGCAAATCGAAATAATACAGGGGCGCCTGAACTATCTGAACAACAAAATTGAACTTGCAACTATTACAGTGATACTTCATGAGCCCGAGCCGCTTGAGCCCCAGCCGGTAAACTACCGTGCACAAATCACTGTCGATAACTTTGATTTCGCCTTCGAGCTCATTTCAGAGGAAACCTCAAATGCTGGCGGATACTTGACAAACGTCCAGATAAATGAGGAGGACCGAAGAAAATTTGGACGCCTTTCGATAAATGCGCCACAGAACAAATTTTACCAGATTAAAACTCTCCTTGAAGGGCTGGGCGACGTTAAAGGCCAGAGCATGGCAGGGGTGCCATCAAACGAATCAACTGCGCTGAATGCAGTATTTTCGATATCTCTAACCGAAAAGGAATCCTTACTTAAGGATTTAGCCGGAGTGGGTGATGATTTCAAGGAGGCCATGAGGATGTCGATTTTTGCCTTAGCTTCGGCAATAAACGGTGCAATAGTCACACTGGGCGGCATACTTCCGCTTCTAGTCCTTTCAGCTATTGGATACGCCCTTCTTGCCTCTATGTCCAAAAAGAAGTATTTTGTCTATTTGGTCCTCTTCCTATCTTTTGTCTTCGCAGAGAACGGGGGCTGGATAGTAACCCTGCTTGTTCTGGGTTACCTCTTTTATAAAGGGGTCCTGTCCAAGAGGGGAAGGTCTACTTCTAATAACGAAAAAGAATAATCCAAACATAAGTATATATTATTATCTACAGTAATATTAAACACAAAAAATATATATAGTAGTAATAATCACTGTATTAGTTCATGTTAATTGGTCTCAAGTGTAGAAATTGCGGCGAAAGATACCCGATAGAGCCATTGAACACCTGCGAGGAGTGCTTTGGACCCCTTGAAGTCGAGTACGATTACGAAAAGATAAAGGAGAACGTATCAAGAGAGAGTATAGAGAAAGGACCAAATACCATCTGGCGTTATTCGCATCTTCTTCCCGTATCAGAAAAAATAGTGGATTTGGGAACCGGCTTTACCCCTTTGCAGAGGGCAGATAACCTGGGGGGCATTCTTGGGCTGGACGAGTTGTACGTCAAAAACGATTCAGTAAATCCCACCTTCTCTTTTAAAGATCGGGTAGTTTCAGTATCGATATCCAAGGCCCTGGAATTTGGCTTTGATACTGTGGGATGTGCCTCGACTGGAAACCTGGCAAACTCTGTTGCTGCACACGCCGCAAAGGCGAGCATGAATTGCTATATATTCATTCCTGCAGATTTGAATCTTGGTAAGATAACCCAGTCACTTGCGTACAGTCCCAACTTGATTGGAGTGGACGGCAATTATGACGAGGTAAACCGCCTCTGCACTGAAATCTCCGGGTACTATGACTGGGCCTTTGTGAACATCAATCTGCGTCCATATTATTCTGAGGGCTCCAAGACTCTTGGGTATGAGGTGGCAGAGCAGCTTGGCTGGAATGCCCCTGACAGGGTTGTTGTGCCTGCGGCATCCGGCTCTCTATTGACAAAGATATGGAAGGGCCTTACCGAGTTTAGGGACCTTGGCCTTATCGATGATTTAAACACAAAGGTTACGGCTGCCCAGGCAGAGGGATGCTCTCCCATATCCACGGCCTTCAGAACGGGTGAAAACATAAGGCCGATTAGGCCAAACACGATAGAAAAGAGCCTTGCAATCGGAAATCCTGCTGACGGCTATTATGCGGTTAAGGTCATAGAAAAATCCGGTGGGACTGCAGGTGCAGTGACAGACAGTGAACTTATTGAAGGCATAAAACTTCTGGCAAGTACCGAAGGAATATTTACAGAAACAGCAGGAGGCGTCGTTGTGGCAACCTTAAAAAAGCTTGTAGAGAGCGGGGAGATTGAAAGCGACGAGAAGACCGTAATATACATAACAGGGAACGGCCTTAAAACCCAGGATGTTCTGGCTGACTATCTCCCTGTTCCGGTAAAGATAAAGCCAGACTTGAAGGCCTTTAATGGATATAATGAAAAGATAAAAAAGGGCCTCAGAGTAGAGGCCAAGGAGGTAGTGTAATGGCAGTTGTAAGACTTTCGACCCCTCTTAGGAAGTTCAGCGATGGGAAGCCGGAGATGGTTTCTTTAGGTGGTACACTAAGAGAGGTAATAGCCAACATAGATTCTAAAAGTCCCGGCTTTGAGGAAAAACTCCTCGAGAACGGGGAAATAAGGAGATTTATAAACGTTTACGTAAATAACGAGGATGTCAGGCTGGGCAAGGGGTTGGACACAGAAGTAGGAGAAAGCGACGTGATATCTATTCTCCCTGCAGTTTCCGGAGGATAGGAATTTGCTTATTTACAGCGAACCGTTTGAAAGGTGGAAATGTGTCTACCGAAAATGCAATGCGCAGTGCTGCGTTGGTGGGCGCGAGGTAACCGCAGGTGATATAGACCGGATTTCAAAGGCCACAGGCAAAAAGCCCGAGGAGTTTTCAGATTTAAACCACAAAAGGGGCCTGTTCAGGCTTAAAAGCGCAAATGGTAAATGCATCTTTTTGGATGGCAATTCCTGCACGCTCCACAAATTGGGCACAAAACCTATATTCTGCCAGATGTACCCTTTCAAGTTCGACGGCATAATATATTCAGACGAAATAGTACTGAAAGTGAGGGTAGTAAAGGGGTGTCCCGGCTTTGAAGATGGAACAGAGGTAGGAGACGACTTCGAAATCGGAATAGAGGAGCTTGGAAATAAATTTATTAAAGAACTAAAAGATTTTCTAAAAAAAGAGGGAACCTAATGGGCCTTACGATCGATGAGATAAAAAGATACAGCAGACAGCTAGTCCTCCCCGACTTTGGAAGCAGAGAGCAAAACCGGTTTAAAAAGGCCAAAGTTGCAGTTACGGGAGCAGGCGGACTTGGATGCCCGGTTTCTACATATCTTACGCTTGCAGGGGTAGGAGAGATAGACATAATCGACATGGACAATGTGGATTTAACAAATTTAAATAGGCAGTTTTTGTATACCAAGGGCGATATCGAAAAGCCGAAGGCAGATCTTGCGGCAAGGCGATTAAACGACATAAATCCAGAAATCAACGTGAATGCGATTACAGAAAAGATAACCTATGACAATGCATTTGACCTGCTGAAAGGTTACGATGCGGTGGTGGATGGCACAGATAACTTTCCTGTGAGGTATGCAGTAAATGACGCCTGCGCTGTCAACAAAGTGCCGCTCTTTCACGGGGCCGTTTTGATGTACGAGGGCAGGGCGATAAGCATAATCCCCGGTGAGACCGCCTGCTTTAGGTGCGTCTTTCCCGAATCCCCGCCGGCTGGCATGGTCCCGACATGCAGGGAGGCCGGCGTTCTAGGGGTCATGACAGGACTCATTGGGTCAATACAGACGTTTGAGGCCTTAAGATATCTTGCGGGAATGGAGATAGCATTAAAGAACACCCTCCTAGTAATAAATGCAGATACGATGGACTTTAATAAAATAACGGTAAAAATAAGAGAAGACTGCACGGCCTGCGGCAAGGATTTCATACCTAAGCCTGTTGCCGAGGTGTGCGAAGATCGGGTGGAATGAATGAATGTAACTGAAGTTCTTGATATAAGGGGGGAAGTATGTCCCAACACATTTGTTTACACAAAAATCAAGCTTGAGGAGATGGCATACGATAACGGTGGAATATTAAAAGTGATACTTGACAACCTCCCGGCGGTCGAAAACATCCCCTTAAGCCTGAAAAATGAAAAATTGGACTACGAAGTTTTAGAGGTTAAAAAAGTAGATAACACCTATGAGATCCTAATAAGGGCCCCTAAAGCAGAAGATTGATTTTTATGGAGAATGTCAGAGAATATCTGGGAATGAAGTATAATTTAGTAGGGGTAAAAATACTCAAAGATGAGGTATCCAAAGATAAACTGGATGAGCTGGGGCCAGATGACAGGATGCAGTACTGCCAGTTTGTAAGGGAGGTTGCCAGCGGGAAATCTTACATCTTTAAACCAGATGATTTCACATGCCCAAATCCCATAGTTACATTGGGATTTGAGGAGCCGACGTATGTTGACGTCCAGCCGAGAATAACACCCGCAGAGACAAAGGCCGTATGGGTAGCTCCGCTAAATATGATGGAGGAACCAGACGTCATACTTGCGATTTTAAATCCAAAGCAGGTAATGGAGGTTGCTATCCTCCTTGAGGGAATTGAGGCCAAGTCTGCAGGAAGCATGGCCGTCTGTGGGGAAGCTACTGCGAGGCCGTTCATGGAAGGAAAACCAAATATTACATTCCTGTGCCCGGGTGCAAGGACCTACGGAGATTATAGAGACCATGAGCTAATTGTTGGAATCCCTCTTGAGGCACTTAAAAAAATCTCAAAGAAGGTGGAGGCGCTGTCAAAGACATGCGGCGCCCTCTGCGGGTGCCTGACAAGCGACATCTCTCCTTCAATTATTCAGAGCTTTGAAAAAATAGGTTTTGAGAAAGGGACAGACTACTTCTTTGGCAAGGTGGACAAAAAGAGCGTTCGGGTATATCTCAATAAAGACTCTTCAGGGAGGATAGACTTCATCACAATACATCTCCCCATAAAAGGCGAAGTAAAAACAAAAGACCCATCTTTAACTATATCCAAGCGGGGCAAATGGACGGACGTATCCCTCACGACTTCTACGGATGGAAATATCGAGCTGGACACAGGAAAGGGTGTAGAAGAGGCAATAAGGGAAGTCATTTCAAAGGTGAGCAATTGAGTTATCGGTATAAGGATTTTATAATAATAAATCCACTTATGAGGGGAGGAATCGTCCCAAAAGATGTCTCAAAAAGGTTATATGAAGAGGGCTGGCTTGATGTGGGATACAATCTGTGCCACGACTGCATTGAGGGAAGGTCAAGTCTCATAACAAAGCCCCGGGTAAAATCATTTCTCCTTGAGATTGCAAATTTTTTTGGGGGGGATGCCGCAGAACACACCTTCGGGTGCAGGGCCTCTCAATTTGCGGTGATGAAAACCATAGCCGATTCTGAAATTGAAGGAAACGTTGTTATCGCAGACCCAAACAGCCATTACACAACAAACATTGCAGCAGAAATGTGCGGGCTAAAGGTGGCAGAAATGCCCCATTCCGGATACCCGGAATATCGCGTGGAGGAAGAAAAGGTTTTAGAAAAGATAGAAGAGGTAAAAAACCCGGCGCTTGTTGTCATGACCCATGCAGACCCTTACTACGGCAACCTAGCTCCCGTAGAAGAAGTTGGAAAGCTCTGCGCAGAAAGGGAGATTCCTTACATGATAAATGCTGCATACACGGGCGGAGTAAAGCCTATTAACCTAAAATCACTTAATGCAGACTTTCTGACTCTATCTGCGCACAAGTCAATGGCATCGGTAGGTCCATTGGGATTTTTAGTAACAAATTTCGAATGGTCAAGGAAGGTATTTGCTACCTCCAAGTCAAAGGGAGAGTGGACTGGAAGGGCCTTTGGAAAGAAGATTCCAAATATCTTTGGATGCAGCGTTGGCGGCCTTCCTCTGGCAAGTTCCATGATGTCATTTCCCCACGTGAAAAGCCGGGTAGAAAAATGGGACGAAGAGATAGAAAAGACCGAAAAATTTGTAGATAGCGTTGAAAATCTTGGCGATATCATGCTCCTTGGGGAGAGTCCAAAGAGGCATCACTTGCTCCATTTTGAAACGCCCATGTTCTGGGAGATATCAAAAACCCACAAAAGGAAGGGTTTCTTTCTTGCAGAAGAGATGATAAAACGGGGGATTGTCGGCGTTCATAAAGGTCTAAGCAAACATGTCAAGATGTCCGTGTACGGCCTTTCTGATGAGGAAATAAAAAAGGTAGTGGAAGGATTAGAGGAAATTTCAAAATTATAGCACTATTTTTATATCAGCGTGCCTCACGTCTTTTAGTTTCAGAATCTCCTTTTCGCCATTTACCGCAAGAGCAAAGCTGAAAGGGCAGGTGCTAAGCGGACGCATTTTTATATAGACGGAGTCCTTTTCTATTAAGACCTCTTTTATAAAACCGGCATCAACTATGTTGTTTTTGGCCTTTATGCTGTAAACATTTCTTAGGGCATTTAATACATCATCTTTTTTTATCAATTTTAATTCTCAAGCTCATATCCAGCCACTTTGAGTTTGTGGTAAGAGCGCCTATTGAAATCATGTCTGGCCGAAGCCTCAAATATGTTTCCAAGTTCTCAAGGGTAATTCCGCCAGATAGTTCAATTTTGACTCCGCTCCTTAATCCTTTTTTCTGTAGCTCACTTATGGTTTCTTCTATCTCTTTGGGGTCCATGTTATCGAGCATTATTATATCGGCGCCTATGCGGCAGGCCAAAAGGGCATCTTTCTTGTTAGATACCTCAACTTCCATATCTTTTGAAATTTTACTCTTTTTGACCATGCCTATTGCTTCTTTTAGCCCCACGACTTTGATGTGATTGTCCTTGATTAAGAAGGCATCGTCCAGACCGCGCCTGTGAGGATGGCCGCCGCCTACCTTTATTGCCTTTTTTTCAAAGTACCTAAATCCGGGCGTTGTCTTTCTCGTGCCGGCAATCGTCACTCCGTAAGGGTTGGCCTTTTTTGAAAGAGCTTTTGCATGCGTCGCAATTCCGCTCATCCTCATAAGTATATTTAAAGCCAGCCTTTCGGTTTTGAGAATTTTTCTTGCGCTGCCGCTCACCTCAAGGACAACAGAGCCCTTTTTAATCTCATCGCCATCTCTACATGAGGTTTTGCAGAAAATTCCCTCCTGGTCCAGAAGCTGTGCTACTTCTTTTATACCTGCCAAAACTCCCTCTTCCCCGGCCACAATCTCGGCTGCGGCCTTCGCATCCCTGAAGACGACGGCGTCTGTAGTGATATCCCCCTTACCCACGTCCTCTTTTAAAAATTTCGATAATTCATCCATCAGTTCGAAAATATTATATCTTTGCTAACATATAAAAAAAGAACATGAAAGCCCTCCTTGTTATCGACATGCTTAATGACTTTGTCAATGAAGACGGTGCGCTGCCCGTTCCTGATGCCAGAACTCTTGTTCCCAGCATAAACCGGGAGATTAAAAAATGCAGGGAGGAAGCATCTCCGATTATA
>JAZFTU010000062.1:0-6778 GCA_036446855.1 Hydrothermarchaeaceae archaeon (SeqCode)
AGGCTTTTTGAGACTGACCCAAGTGGAGCACTTATAGAATATAAAGCCACCGCAATTGGCTCTGGAAGGCCCACTGCCGTAGAAATGTTTGAAAAAAGCTACAAGGAAGGGATGGGCAGAGAAGATGCGATTGATTTGGCACTATCTGTGATGAATGAGGTCACTGACGGAAAATTAAGTGAAGAGACCGTGGAATTAGCAGACGTAGATGGCAAAACCCAGGAATTCAGAAAGCTGTCCCCAAGTGAAGTGAAAGATTATATCGCCAAAGTAAAGCGAAAATCTCCGCCCAAGGAAGAGGAATAACTTTGGTAAGTCTTGAAGAAGCTGTAATAGCCAGACTCAGTACTCACGGGGCCACATTTGAGGTTTTAGTTGACCCTGATTTAGCCTTGGACCTGAAGAGAGGCAAGGATATAGAAATATCCAAAGTTTTAGCGGTTGAAACTATATTTAAAGACTCTAAGAAAGGGGAAAAGGCAAGCGAAGAGCACATGGACAAAATCTTTGGAACAAACGACCCCGTTGAAATAGCAAAAGCTATACTAAAAAAAGGGGAAATCCAGCTTACCACCCAGCAGAGACGAAAGATGATGGAGGACAAAAAAAGGCAGATTGTTACAAGTATAGTCAGAAATGGCATAAATCCACAGACCGGAGCTCCTCATCCTCCTTTGAGGATAGAAAAGGCCATGGATGAGGCAAAGGTACGAATAGACCTATCAAAAACGGTAGAGGAGCAGGTGCCAAAGATTCTTAAAGCATTGAGGCCGATAATCCCCATTAGATTTGATGAAAAGAGTATTGCCATCAAAATGCCTGGCCAATATGCTGCAAAATCACTTTCGATGGTAAAAACTTATGGAGAAATTAAAAAAGAGGAATGGCAAAAAGACGGTTCATGGGTATTTCTCATAGACATCCCTGCAGGGATGGTAGAAAAGTTTTTTAATGACCTAAATGCCCTCACCAAGGGCGATATTGATACGAAGATAATGTAGGGTGTTATTGTTATGGACAGGAAAATGGTGATTCCAGGCGAGTTTATAGTAGAAGGGGACATAAGACTTGGAGAAGGCGTATTTAAGGAGAATAACAAGGTCTACTCTTCAGTTATGGGCCTTATAGACTTAAAAGAGGATTATGTTAGGGTGATCCCCATCAAAGGGAGGTACACGCCAAGGGTCATGGATTTTGTTATTGGGGAGATAGTGGACATGGACTTTTCTTGCTGGTATGCTGATTTTGGTGCCGGGTCAACAGCTACAATCACTGCAAGAGACTTTTTTAGAGAAAGTGACGGATTTCAGGAGGACATATCAAAGGCCATGCATACGGGAGATACCGTGTATGCCATGATAAGAGAGATAAGCCCGAGAAAAAGGGTATTTTTATCGATGAGAGAGATGGGCACAAGAAAACTTGAAGGCGGGAGGATTATTGAGGTCGCACCGGCAAAGATTCCGAGGATTATTGGAAGGAAGGGCTCTATGATTTCTATGATAAAAAATGAGACTGGATGCAGGGTCCTCGTTGGGCAAAATGGCCTTATATGGGTTGATGGAGAGAGAGAAAAGGCAGATTTTGTAGTAAGCTTAATAGAAAGGATTGAGAGAGATGCCCATACTTCAGGATTAACAAGCAAGATAAAAGAAATCATCGAAAAAGAGAGGTAATTGAAATGAAAGTTGGACAACCAGAAAAATTTATTGTGAATGGGAAGAGGCTGGATGGAAGGGCGCCAGATGAGATAAGGGATATTAAAATAGAGGCAGGAATTTTGAATCGAGCCGATGGTTCTGCATATGTAGAGTGGGGCGGAAATATCGCTATGGCGGCCTGTTATGGACCAAGAGAGGTGCACCCACGCCGTATGGCAAGACCGGACAGGGCAATAATCAGAATCAAATACAATATGGCGCCATTTTCTGTAAGCGACAGAAAAAGGCCCGGTCCTGACAGGAGGAGTATGGAGATTTCGAAAGTCACATCAGAGGCCTTAGAACCCGTGGTTTTTTCCGGCATGTACCCAAATACTGCAATAGACGTGTTTGTGGAGATTTTACAGGCCGATGCAGGTACGAGATGCACTGGAATTACAGCAGCCTCTGTTGCAATGGCAGATGCCGGAATACCCATGAGAGACCTGGTTCCTGCGTGCGCCGCAGGAAAGGTGGGAGGAGAGATTGTGCTGGACCTTTTCGACATTGAAGACAATTACGGCGAAGCTGACCTCCCTATGGCAATTGTTCCAAGAACTGGTGACATATCACTACTTCAGATGGATGGAAACTTTACGCCTGATGAATTCAAAAAGGCGTTTAATCTCGCCAAGATGGGATGCGAAAAGGTGTATGAAATCCAAAAAGAGGCACTTCGAAAAAGATATAGCAAAAAGGAGTGATTTTAATGGAGCGTATTTTAAGCGAGATTAGAAAAGATTACATCGGAAATCTAATTAAAGAAGGAAAAAGGGCAGACGGAAGGGGTTTTGACGAGTACAGGCCAATTACCATTGATACTGGAATCGGGTTTAAGGCCGATGGTTCTGCACTAGTCAAAATTGGAAAAACCCAGATTATGGCTGGTGTAAAACTACTGCTTGGGCAGCCATTTTCAGATATGCCAAATTCTGGAGTTCTTACTACAAACGCCGAGCTTCGTCCAATAGCCTCACCTACATTTGAAGCAGGCCCGCCAAGAGAGAGAACCGTGGAAATTGCAAGAGTGGTAGACAGAGGGATACGAGAATCAGGCGCAATAGATGTTGACAAGCTCTGCATCACTGAAGGAGAACTTGTATGGATTGTGTTTATTGACATCCATGTCCTGGACTATGACGGAAACCTGTTTGATGCCTCATTCCTGGGCGCCATTTCAGCGCTGCTCAATACCCGCCTCCCAAAGGTGGAAGGCGATAAGATTATATATAAAGAAAAGACGAACAAAAAGCTTCCCATCAATGATAAGCCGATTGAGACTACCTATGCCAAAATTGGAAACGGCATAATTTTGGACCCTCAACTTGATGAGGAGCGCGTCATGGAAGCGAGGATTACAGTAGCCACCGATAAAAATGGAGACATGTGTGCCCTTCAAAAAGGAGGAAGGGGCACTTTTACGGCGGATGAAATAAGCGAGATAGTAGAAAAAGGTGCACAGAAGGCAAAAGAGCTAAGAAAGTATCTGGAGGATTAGGCAAACAGCATGGGTAAGACAAAGAAGGTAGGAGCATCAGGAAAATTCGGAACACGGTATGGGATGAGACTCAGGAGAAGATGGCTTGAGGTACACAGGAAGCAGACATCAAAATATGTCTGTCCAACGTGCAGGAGAATCTCTGTAAAAAGGTTATCTGCCGGGATATGGATTTGCAAAAAGTGTGACACAAAGTTTACAGGAGGCGCATATCAACCATTTACAGACGTTGGGAAAAAATTGGGACAGGATATCTGAGGTAAAAAAAATGTATAATTGTGGAAACTGTGGAAAGGTTGTAGAAACGGGCGAAGGCGGAGTAAGGTGCCCCTTTTGTGGTTACAAAATCCTCTTTAAGGCAAGGTCTGGAGAGGTTAGAACAGTTTTGGCTAGGTGAAAAATGAATTTAGCTAAGGCAAAGATTGCGCTTGCATTCAATTCAGAAAAGGAAGCAAATGCGATATACAGGGCTCTTGAGCCCGAGGCATGTGCTGGTCCTACTGACAGAGCAAAAGTGACATTGCATCATGATAAAAAAAAACTGGAGCTAAAGGTTCGAGCAAAGGATGCATCATCATTTAGAGCCGGTATTTACACATATTCCCGGTGGATAAGAATGGCAAAATCATTAAGTGAGGTTTAAAAATGGAAGAAATGTCACCGCAAATACAGCATCAGATTGCCCAATTTCAGGCAGTCCAGCAGCAGGCCCAGCAAATTACCTCTCAAAAGATGCAGATGGAGCTCCAGTTAAAAGAGGTCGAAAGGGCAATAGAAGAACTCAAAAAATTGAAAAAGGGTGCTGAGGTCTATAAGAGTATCGGAAGTCTCCTTATCAAAAAAGAAAAAGGCACAATCAATATAGAACTGAAGGAAAAAAAGGAGACCCTTGAGCTAAGAGTAAAATCATTTCAAAAACAAGAGGCGAAGGTACAGTCGAAACTTACTGAAATGCAAAGCAAGATTCAGGACGTAATAAAAACCAGCCACCCTGCGGCCGGATAATAGATTTTTTTTGTTCGGCGTAATTACGCTCTATGGTGCAATCATAAAGTCTTTTGTTAGTTATGCATTCATTTAGCGCAGTGTCTATGTCTCCTTCTCTGCTGTTTGCTCCCGCAACCTCACTATGCCCCCCTCCGCTTCCACCTGCAAATTTACCAACAGGAGGCATTATGTCTTTTCCGAGTTTGATTTTTGTCTTTTTTAAGAAAGTTTGCGAGGCCCTCGCAGATATTTCGCATTGTGTCTTTTTCTAGGGAACCTACAAACCGCACAAGTCCCCCCCCCACTAATTGATAAAATACGATTTGCTGAGCTTGCTTCAAAGGCGTTTACCTTGGATGTCATGAGTATAAAGTCGTCTATCTGGTAGAGCTTCATCCTCTTTGCAGCCCGCCTTATCGATTTTTTGGAGATGTGGACCCCAATAATGATTCCAGCAACTATACCAAATCAGGTGCTTTATGGCCAAAGCTGTAGCAGCAAGCTGGGTTTTATCACCAAATTCAGCCAAAAAAGGTAGCAAATATTGCAAGAAATGGAGTTTTGCCTGGCAGGTGCCTATCTTCTTTCTCCTTTGAGTAAAAAAGAAAAGAGCAGAAACATCGCACCTGCGGTCAACTGGAGAAGAGTTGTCGGTATCAAGATTTAAAGGAGTCTTCCAATAAATCAGCAAGGAGTATTAGAAATGCTGAGGCCATAGAAAGTAACTGTGTATTATCTCCAAGTTCGGCACGAGTTATTATTCCTTATGTTTTCTTTTATTTATCCCCACTTGGTAGAGTAAAGTAAAATGTGGCCCCCTCCCCTTTCTTGCTTTCGACCCAGATTTTCCCGTTATTTACCTCTATTATTTCTTTTGCAACGGCAAGTCCCATACCGGTTCCGCTGTACATTCGCGACTCGTCCGAATCTATTTGGTATAGCCTATCGAAGATTTTAGACATCTTTTTTTGGGGGATGCCAATTCCGGTGTCTTTTACGGCAACTTCCACGTAACCGTCTTTATTTTTAGCGCTTATCACTATCTCCCCCCCGCTATCAGTGAATTTTATCGCGTTATCTAAAATATTGTCCATGACATGTTTTATTGAGCTAAAATCTGCCCTAACCTTTGATATATCATTGGGGATGGATGTCTTTATCATTATGCCCTTATTTTCTGCAGAAGACTTTAAATCCCCAATTGTCAGTTTGAGTGTAGCAGATATGTCGAAAGTTGAATGTTTGAGTTCACGAGTTCGTTTAAAAAATCTCGAGGCCTCTACTAAGTCTTCTACTACTCTAGCCTGCCTTAGCATGGCACTTCTGCCCCTCTTTAAAAGACTGTTTCTTGACTCCTCTTCAATTTCATCGATAGCCAAATCCAAGATTCCCAGAACGATTGTTATGGGTGTTTTAAGCTCATGAGAGATGTTAGATATAATGTTCGACTTCATCCTGTCGATGCCCTCCAGCTCGTCGTATGCCCTCTCCAAGTGCTCTTTTGCTTCTCCTAAGTCCTCTAACATATTTAGTAATGCCATCCGAGAATTTGCCAATTCTTTAAATGCGTTTTCTAATTCCTCCGTCCTCTCCTCAACCTTCTTTTCGAGGCCCCCGGAGTATTCCTTCAAATCTTCGGCCATCTGATTGAATGCGCTGGAAAGCTCGGCTATCTCGTCGTCTGAAGTTATGTCTGCCCTGGCATCAAGGTTTCCGGCGCTCATGCTGCTTGAGATGCCAGTTAGCTTTTCAATCGGGGTGGTAATCCTGCTTACCAAGAGGAAGCCTGCAACAGTGAAGAGCGCAAGTCCGATTAACAATACGGGGAGCACGGTGTTTCGCATCTTTATAACCGGGGCCAAGACCCCATACAAGGGGATTTCAACAACAAGGCCAATGTTTGCGCTCTTTAGCGGCGTATAGACCTTTCTCATCATTACTCGTGGAGTCTCGTCTGATTCCTCAGTAATAATCCCCCGATACCCCTCAAAAATACGTTTGGTCGAATGCAGGCGGGAGACATCTTCATTTACCATTGTGCCATAATGGTGGGCAAGGACTCTTCCAGATGGGCCGACAAGATAGGCATGGCCCCCTTCCCCGATAGATTTTTCACTCGACAAGTCGCTAAATAAGTCCTCCACCCTTGAGTCGATGCCTATTACTCCTTTCACTTTCCCGTTACTATAAACCGGCTGGCTTATTGTGAGCATTGGATCGGGATATTCGGACGAGGTGTAAACCTCTGATACGATTGCCTCTCCCCCTTTTAGTTTCAGGCTTTCCTTAAACCATCTAGCATCCGAGACATCCACGGTCTTATAGCTTACAGTTCTGTCAACGACATTGATGAGGGCGGTGCCCTGTGCATCATAAAACCGTATTCCCGTGTATTCCTTTCTTAGGGCCCCAAATTTTACAAAATTGTCAAGTATCGATGAAAGCTCCCTGTCTGCCTGATCAGCCTGTCTGAAGTTCAGATAAGTATAGTATTCGTCAAATTCCTTGTAGTTCCCCATTACAGTAAGTTCTTTTATTGTATCTTCAATTCCTTCTGAGATTTCAGAGTTTACTGTGCCTGCAATCAAAAGCA
>JAZFTU010000063.1:0-9061 GCA_036446855.1 Hydrothermarchaeaceae archaeon (SeqCode)
AGGGGAAGCACCGAGCAGGTAGTGGACGAGGTGGAAAGGTCACTTGACGATGTCATCTCCGTTGTAAAGGACACGCTTGAGGACGGAAAGATACTCCCAGGAGGAGGTGCGACGCTTATAGAGGTGTCAAAGGGCCTGAGAAAATTTGCAAACAAGACAGGCGGAAGAGAGCAGCTTGCGGTATTGGAATTTGCAAATGCCATGGAGATTATACCAAAAACGCTTGCCGAAAATGGTGGACTCGACCCGATAGATGCGTTAATAGCCCTTCGCTCCGCACACGAAAAGGGAAATACCTCGGCAGGAATCGACCTTTCGACAGGAAAGCCCATGGACATGTTCAAGCTGGACGTAATTGAGCCCCTCAGGGTAGGGACGCAGGCCATCGAATCTGCAACAGAAGTCGTAAATATGATACTTCGAATAGACGACGTGATAGCCGCCAAGGGGGGCCTGAGCAGAGCAGAATAAGATTATTAGCCTGACATGGCACAGATATTCTTTGACCTTGAAGGTCCCATCTCCCCCCAGGACAACGCCTACAACGTTTTAGGACTAGGGAAAAACGGGAAAAGGGTCTTCGAGGTCATAAGTAGATACGACGATATCCTAACGCTTGAAAAAAGGAATAACTACGAGCCGGGGGACACCCTAAAGCTCATTGTCCCATTCCTCATTCATAATAAAATATCAGAGTGCGACATAAAAAAGGTATCAAAAAGGGCGGGCCTCGTTCCGGGGATAAAGGAGACCATATCAAAGCTGAAGTCTCTTGGGTGGGATGTATACATCATCTCGACAAGCTACAGGCAGCATGCGCAATACATTGCGAGCAAAGTTGGGGTGGGATGGAAGAGGGTTGCCTGCACAAAAATGCCCCTAAACGACTACCTTGCGCAGTTTTCAGACGAGGACCTTTTGATGGTTGCAGAAATGGAGGAAAGAATACTGGGAAAGCTCTACCCCCCCTCCGATGACCAGAAGATAGTCTCAGAGCTTGACGAATTCTTCTTTAGAAAGCTCCCCAAGAGCAGCCTAGCCGGCATATTAGAGGACATCATGGTCGTGGGGGGGCAGAGCAAGGTGGACGCCATGATGAAATTTGCAAAAGATGGCGACCTTTCAAAATCTGTTGCGGTTGGTGACAGCATCACCGACTTTAAAATGCTCGATAAGATAAGGAGGGAAGGCGGGCTTGCAATTGCATTTAATGGAAACGAGTACTCAATACCCCATGCAGACGTTGCGGTGGCAACAGTCGACCAGAGGTTCCTTCTCCCAATAACCTCGGCATTTGAAAAAGGGGGACGAGAGCAGGCAATCAAAAAGGCGGAGGCCCTTATGGACGCACCCATGGGTGAAATACTAAAGGAAATGCCAAAGGATATCGCAGGCACCATCCTGGGGGGCATCACACCACCCAAATACCACAACGCTCAATTAAACACAAACAAAATAATCGAAATCCACAAAAAATATCGCATGCTCCTTCGGGGCGATGCGGGAAAACTGGGGTGAGAAATGAAGCAGGAACGAATCTATGGAAAAATTCCGAAAGAGGACAAGGAGAAGGTAAGGCAGCTCGTAAAAAAAGGGCTTTTTGAAAGCCAGTCAGAATTTCACAAAATCGCCGCCCGAAGGCTACTTAGGGACCTTGAGGAGTACGCAATTAACAAGAAAAAAACGAAGAAAAAAATCCTCAGAAGGCATGATGACAAGATTATGAAAGAAATGGAAGAGATTGCAAAATTTGCAGACGAGCTTTTTTAATTCTTCTTAGATTTTGAATCTAAAAAACCCTTTATCCTGGACGAATCGATGGGGCCCACCACAACCTCCCAGCCAGTTTCCTCCTCCAGCTCGCCGCTGATTCTTGCAACCATTCCCGGGATAATCAATGATTTATTTTTAATCTTGCCATTTGCCCCCGCAGAGTCCAGGGTTTCCTTGACAAGACCAGCCGTAAGCTTTGCCCCTGCCATTGCTGGCTCTACTGCAAGTCCATCTGTATCAACAACCAAAAGATAGCATGAAATTTTGCTTGCCTCAAGGTCAGATGCCACAGTATAGTATGTGAGGGCAAAATTTGTCGTCATCATCATTGGAGAGTTTTTGTCTGGCGATCCTATCTCATAGAGCCCCGGGTCAACCATTATCGGGACCCTTGGGTCGGTGTAAACGTTCTGTCTTAACGTTAGAAGCGGGAGTATCTCCCACATCTCTAAAGAGTGGATAATCAGTGCATCACAGTATCGTAGAGTCTGTGTTGCCGCAAGTGTCGCCTCATAGACACCGCCTAGTATCGGGTCCTTTTCTGCGAGCCATGCGACAAGCGGCACGCCGAGTATCGGGAACCCCAGCTCCTTTACCTTCTCCTCAATCGCAAGCCTTCTTACTGACACGAGATTGTCGAGCATTTCTCCAAATTTTTCACCGAGTGTATAGGTGCCGATATCCAGTACGATATCCTCCACCCCCCTCTCCATCAGATTTGTTGTGATATCGATAAGTCCCTGAATATCACCTGGAGAAGATGCAACCACCGGACACTTGTATTTTAGAGCAAGTTCTCCTATTTTACCGAGGTTGTCCTCAGTTGCAGCGTATATCAAGGGGCTTTTTTCCAGCGCTATCTCAAGTGCGACCTCTAAAAGTTCTGGCCTAAGGCTGCAGATGACTAGGGGCATGTCTGTCTTTTCAATGACCGAAATTACCGTATTTCCAAACTTTGTGGGGTCGTCGGATTTTGACCTGATGGCAATGCCCTGAAGTCTGAGTTCTTGACCTATTCTTTCCACGCTGAAGTGGTTTATCCTGTTTACCCGTTCTGCAATCTCCTCATCCGTCATTTCATCGTGTATGTCGATTATAAATGCGGCCTGGTTGAAAAATGTGAGTTCGTGGCGAAACATTACCTCCTCGCCGCCAATGCTGCATGCCTTCTCCCCGGTCCCAAACGTGACCTCTTTTACTGGAGGGGTCATCATTTCTAGCAGCTTTTTAAGGTTTTCTTTGAATTTGTCCTCAAATAAAGGCGCGCAGTCCCCAATTTTCTTGTTTCTTTCGATTAGAGAAGAGGCAAATGCCATGCAGGTAACGTCACCGCATTCCTTGCAGTTGGTTCCTGGAAGCAGCCTGTATATCTCCATCGGTGATACTTTTGCCATTTTAATACCTCACAGAAAATCTATGGCATCTCTGGGGCAGGATTCCACACAAATGTTGCAGGGCCGCATATCTACATCGCCCTCGAATCTTCTGCACATCTTTAAGTTTTTTACCACAACTCTGCCATTTCTTATTTTCATTATTACCTCTTCACCTTTTGGACCTTTTCCGCCGGACGCATCGAGGCTTACTGCCACATTTGGCGGACATGAAATCACGCAGTTTCCACATCCATCGCACAGATTTTCATTGATTACCATCTTCGTGTCTGCTGCCTTGAATATTTCTCCGGCTATCTTTCTTAGCTTCACCATGTTATGGATGTATTTGGGCTTTTTTAATGAGGGGCAGTCCGCAAGATATGCCTCCTTTTTTAACAATTTCACCGCGAATGCCATGCAGGTGGAATAACCGCACTCTTTACAATTCTCCTTTGGGAGGAGATTGTATATCTCCATGGGGGATATCCTCATAGCGTTAGCCAGTCCTCAAATCTTGTCTCTTTGCCAGCAAACTTTCCACTCTGTGACTCAATTACCTCCTTTACTATCTTTACCGCAGTTGGGTGAAGCATCATCATTATATCTGCGCCCGCCATAAGGACCGTAAGTGCCGTCAATGTCTCCCACAGAGGGCCCCGGTACTCCCTTGGGCCCCATTTTGGCTCATTCATCCAGGCCTCCCTTGCCCCCCAGGCATTGGTAACGCCGCAGGATATGGGGTTCTGGAGTACTTTTTCCCCTTTCAGGGCGCCTTCCTTCATTCTCTCGATTAGTGAATATGTGTATTCAATGCCGTAGCCCATCGCACCTGTCGTGGGGTCCTGGACCATCCTCTCTTTTGGAAGTCCGCACTCAAGAAGGAGCTTGTTTAGAGTCCTCTGGTCGTTTATGTCCATGGATGTCCAGGATAATACATTGTGATTGTATTTGTTTGCCGCTTTGACAATCCTCTTGTAGTCCAGGTCCAGGTTAGCGGAAGCTATCATGCACATCTCCCCCTCTGCCGCCTCGGCTACCTTTTCAAACACCTTTGGGTCTTTTTCCGGGTTTCCAGAGCCGCCGATGACCAGGGGCACCTTTACGGCCTGTAGTACGTCCTCTACAGTCTTTGCAGCATCCTTAGGTGATGTGTCCATAATCTTTGGGTCGGTGGATATCAGGTGTATAGTTACGAGGTCTGCGCCGAGTTTTACTGCCCTCTTTGCCCAATCGGCAGGTGAATCCCAAACGTCCTTCCACTCCTCTCTTAGGGCCTTTGCAAATGTTGGCATTGATATATCAAAGACGTCGAAAGTTACCACAGGGTTGTTGTTGTAATTGCCCTCGAACCTGTAAAGTGATTTTTGGCCGCCGATTGTTACGACCTTGCCCCTGCTTCCACCGTCGGCCTTTGTTGCACCAAGGGTAATCTTTGCGATTTCACCGGGATATTCTTTGACCGGAGGGCTGTATTTAATTGATTCTCTTCTCGCCTTTCTTGCCATTGGCACGGCCATGGCCTGTTTTAAGTCTACTATAAGCTCGTCAAGGTCAATTGTTACGTTCTCAAGCTCGACGCTTTCTGTATCGGCAAGTGACTCAATTACGTCCTCAATTTTCATTATATGCTGCCAGCCTTTCTACGATTTTCTCAACAGAACTTAAGGCTTTTGAATCTTTTAGCTCCATAAGCGGCCTTCCCGTAAAGTCAAATTCTGATACCTTTTCATCCTCTGGAATAAATCCCAGCACCTCAAGACCGATTTCTTCTGCGTACTCTCGAATCTTTTCTTCATTTTCAGGAGACGTCCTGTTTGCCACGAGGTAAATGCCTTTGAAATTTATTGAGAGATTCTCTGAAAGCTCTTTTATCCTCTGTGCGGTCGTAATTCCCCTTTTTGAGGGGTCAGTTACAACCAGCATGAAGTCCACGTCCTGCGTAGTCCTCCTGCTCAAATGTTCAAGTCCTGCTTCCGTGTCTATAATCACATAGTCGTAATTTTTTGCGGTTTTATCTATTATTTCCCTCAGCACATGATTTACCGGACAGTAACACCCCTGTCCCTCGGGCCTGCCCATCACAAGTATGTCAAATTTATCGGTCTCGATAGTTGCTCCGAGTACATCGTACTCCAGCTTCGACCGCCACGACTGCGTCGGAGAGCGCTGGTCCCTGTCTTTTATAATACCCTCCCTGACGCTCCCTATAGTTTTTTCAGCGGAAACGCCCAGCGCATCCGAAAAATTTGCATCGGGGTCTGCATCGATAGCAAGGATGTCATATTCATCCTTTTCAGAAAGAACCTTTACCAGAAGTGACGAGACTACTGTTTTTCCGGTGCCGCCTTTTCCCGATACCGCAATTATCACTTCTCTTTCCTCTTGATGATAACTTTCTCCGCGTATATCTTTGCATTTTTAAAAATAATGGTCACTCCACCTCCGGCAACCGGGATACCTGCCGCAGACATTTCAAGCTGTGGCACCGATACCGGCTCACCAGTAGCTGGAAGTGTCTCCTCTGGCACCTCTTCCTTCCACTCCTTTACTATCGGATGGTCCTTTTCAATTAGGAATGCCTTTAAAGAGTCGAGGTCTGTTGCGTCCTCCTCGGTTGCTATTTTATCTCTGACGTCTTCTGGGACATCATCTCCGATTCTTTCCTTCAGAGATTTTGGCAGCCAGACAGTTCTATTCCAGCCTCCGTCGCCAATAAGATACTTTGGCGACCTCAGGTACTCAATTGCCATTCCCATGAAACCCTCGCTCTGCACTCCCCCTCCAACCTGCCCTGCCATAGTAGAAAACGGTATTCCAAATGGGGTAACTCCCCTAAAATCCCTGTGGACAACGCCTATTCCGTCGACTTCGGGGATATAAAACCCGATAGCCTCAAAACATCCGCAGGATGTGTGAGGGTGATCAAACAGGCTATGGAGATAGACTCTCTCGACCTCACCAGTGGAACGTTCAGACGACATCTCATTTACTCCAGAATATTCGCCCTTGATCTCATCAAGTTCTTCGCCCTTTTCCACCTCAAATATCGGACCCTTGGGGTCTACCTTCACTGCGGCCCTCCCCTCAAACCATGTGATGGAGCCGCAGGATGATGTCCTTTCCGGAGTTATTGTGCAGACATGTTTTGGAGCAAAGCCCTGGCACAGGACGCACCCATAGAATTTGTCTACGTCCGCATCACGCATGCCACGGACCTTGGAGTCCCTGCCTTCGTAAACTTCTCTTGCGACCTTTAGGAATTTATCGATTTTATCGTCAGTGTAAAATGTTATTTGTGCCTTTTTGATAACATCGAATTCAGATTTGAATAAATCGATGAGTGCAATGCCCACGTGCTTTAAGCTGAGGCCCTTTTTATGGGCGTCCTTGCTTATCCTGCACCAGATGATGTCCCGTGAGTTTAGATGCATAAAGCCCTGTACGTAATTTGCAAAATCGTGAATCCTTCTTTCGAATACGCCCTCCAAATCCTCCTCTAGATCATTTCCAGAAACTTCGATGAGTATCCCAAACGGATATGCTTTCCCCTTCTCCATATCCTTAAAGTCCGGACCTACTATTTTCACACTCCCGTCTTTTGCCTTTTTAGAGGGTATTACCTTGAGTAGCTCAGCGCCCCTGCTCTTGGGGCCTGCAAGGTCGGCGTACATGTTCGCCTTTCTTATCCTCTCACCCTCATAAATGAGTCCAACGTCAACCGGCAATTTCTGCATTATTTCACCTCTCTACAATATTCATGATTTTTAATGATATATAAATTTATTTAGTAACATCATAAAGGCCGGAACTCCAGTACCCTGTACCTGAGTTCCGTATCCGGGTCCTTCCATTCCTTTAGCACCGTGAATTGGCGCAGCTCACCATCGTACAAGAGGCGGTATATCATGGTCTTCTTGATTTCAGGGAGGAGTGCCTCGCCAGCGCCCGACTTGTAAATTGGGAACATGCTCTCCTTCATCACGACGTGGAATCTCTTCGCATCCTCGTAAAAAAAGAAGTCCTCTTCAGATAATAGCACATATCTTGCCCCAAGGAGGGACATGCCATTTGCCATTTCCTTTTCATCCTGTAGCCAGAGTATGCTGTAAATTTCTGGCCTTATGCGCTCTGGTGTGGATACCGGCTCCAGGTTTGAAAGTGCCTGGAGGGTATACCCGTAGGCCCACTTTGCATAGAGCGTATCCCCTGGCCCGGTATTTTCCTCGAGCCACGTGAATACCTCGTATTCGGTCTGTGTAAAATCACTCGGTGAATAGTAGGATGCGATGGCAAGGTTGGACAGGGCAAATATCGCCAAAAACGGCATGGCATAGCTCTGGTATTTTTTCAGATTTGCAAATCCTACGGCACCTGTCATGCACATGCCCAAATCCAAAATCCTCGTCCCCTTCGACATTACAGAAACCGCAAGAATGCCTAAAAGAAACAGGGAGGGTGACATGCTGTCCCTCTTTTTTAATGAAATCAAAATTCCTATGGGCGCTAAAATCCAGAGGAAATTGTATCCAATGGCAAGGATATCTAAATCCGGCGGTAGCAGGTCTTCAGAGAAACGTTGCTGGATTAAAAGGTCGATACTACGGTACTTGAAGGCAAGCACTGCGATATAATCTAGTATTTCCTGGTAGAAAAGAAGTCTGATCAATAAGGCTGCAAAGACAATCCATAGAAAATTTTTCGCAAACTTCCCAAAACCCTTGTCAGACTTTTGCATGGCAAAGTGAGTCATTACCGCAAACACACCAAAGACGACCATCGGATTTACACTGGCGCCGACCACGATGAGCAGCAGCATAAGTAGTTTAGGGAGATGGCCTCCCGAGGATATGACTGCAAGATACATTATCAAGACGATTATGGGAACAGCGACGAGGTCGTGGGTGAAGCCAGCTGTGGTAAGAGAGGACGAAAACGACAGGGCCGCATATAAAAGCCCTGCAAATATGCCTGTCCTGCTGTCATGAAGCTTACGCACCAAAAGAAAAAGAAAAACTGAGGTAAGTGAAGATAAAGCGATGCCTGCAATTACGATGCCATATATCAGAAAATCTCCGAAAAAAATATTTACGGCCTTCAGGATAGGCACGGTCGGGTCCAAGGCCATGAGCGAAAATTTGCCCTGGGCAACACCATAGTAAAACCATATCTCCTGATACTGGACTGCGCGATACCCGAACCTCTCGAAAAATATGACGTTGAGAAGGAGCCTGATAAAAAAAGCAGTGGAAAAAACCAAGAGCGATGCCCTTTTAATGTCGAAGTCCGATAGCCTGGAAAGTGGGTCTTTTTTGCTTTTTTTGGGCATTTTTTTAGAGTATGGTGGATGCGTTATAAATATCTTCTCGCTTTCTCAATCTATGTAATATTTTCTAGGCACCGCAAAGCTTTAAAAATTATCACGGTGATAGGTAGATTGAGGCCTAGAAGGTCTATAAGAGATGGAAGCAAAATTAGGTCCTCGTATGAATTAGTTTGTTGTAAGAATATAGTAGAGTATAAAAGAATCGGAAGGAGGTAACTAATGAAAAATGACAAAATTCTACAAGGAATCGGGGCAATAACGCTCTTAATTGTTATATTTTCTGTCAGTTGGAATATAGCTTTGGCAAGCATTACGTTAAACAGTACGAGCAATGTTGATGAATTAAAGCTCCTAAAAATAAGCGAGTCTATAAGCGGTACAGGGATTAGTATAACTACGAACACGACAACTGAAGGGAGAGCTGTGTTTAATACTTCAACAGAAACAAGCAAGTATGGTGTTGAAATTTATCATGGGGGGATAACGGGATATACGGCATTGTATGCTATTCAATATGGTCAGTCTGACGCAGGGTTCTTTCAAAGAAACAATGCTTCTGGAGATAGACCCGTATTGAGAGCTTCAAGAG
>JAZFTU010000064.1:0-2998 GCA_036446855.1 Hydrothermarchaeaceae archaeon (SeqCode)
AGGAAAACAGGGCGGACCTAATAAAAAAGGCATCAAGGGTATTAAAGGAAGGTGGGCTTGTGATATACCCGACAGACACCCTTTACGGACTTGGGGGAAATGCCCTTGATAAATCTGCCGTAAAGAAGGTTTTTATGGCAAAGGAAAGGGAAGCGTCCAGTCCCCTGCCCATCGCGGTGAGCAGCATTGAAATGATGAAGGAGTATTCAGAGTTTTCAAAAAAAGCAGAAATCCTTGCAAGGGCATTTTTACCAGGAGCACTTACCATAGTTCTAAAAAAGAAAAATTTGCCAGATACGCTCACGGGCGGTCTTCCGAAGGTTGGAATAAGGATACCCAGAAGCGACATTGCCCTGGGGCTTGTGGAGAGATTGGGCATGCCGATAACCGCAACGAGTGCGAACATATCTGGAAGGGACCCTCCGGCATCTGCCGAGGAGGCCGCATTACAGATAAAGTCTGCAGGCATCGTGCTAAATGGAGGAAAAATGCAAAATAGAGTACCATCCACCGTAATCGACCTTACAGGAAAACCGAAAATTTTAAGGGAAGGGGCCGTCAGGAGAATTGAGCTGGAAAAAGTAATAGGCGAGGTCTTGTAAATGGATGGTGAACGCAGGTACAAAGAGGCAGGGAAGATAGCAGCAGGGGTGATGGAAGAGGGACTAAGATTGATAAAGCCCAGGGCAAAGCTTCTCAACGCTGTAAATGCCATCGAAGCCCTGATTGAAGAGAAGGGCGCAAGGCCCGCGTTTCCGGTAAATGTTTCAATAAATGCCGTTGCGGCCCACTACTCCCCGGACGCATGGGACGAGTCCACGTTTAAGAAGGGGGATTTAGTAAAACTTGACATAGGGGTGCATATCGATGGCTACATAGCAGACATAGCAAAATCTAAAGACCTCGGGAAAAACTCAAAACTTATTTTGGCATCAGAAGAGGCCCTGAAAAATGCGATAGAAGAGATAAAGCCGGGGGCGATGACAAATGAAGTGGGCGCAATAATCGAAGATACCATAGAAGGCTATGGCTATAAACCCATTAGCAATCTCACTGGCCATATGCTCAAAAGGGGGCACCTCCACGGCGGCATTGTCATCCCAAACGTAAATACCCGGCATGGGGATGTGATAGAAGAGGGGCAGGTGTTTGCAGTCGAGCCCTTTGCAACAGACGGCCATGGAAGGGTGGTGGACGAAGGAAATGCAATAATCTTTCGATATCTTTCGGAAAGGCCCCTTAGAATGAGGGAGGCAAGAAAAATACTAAAATACGTAAAGGAAAATTTTGATACACTTCCTTTCGCAGAAAGATGGGTATCCCATCTGGCATCCAGATTCAAGCTAAACCAGGCCCTCAGGCAGTTGATTTCCTCAAAAGCTATACATGCATTTCATATATTGCGGGAGAAGAATCACGGCACAGTGTCTCAAGCCGAGCATACAGTAATAGTTACGAAAAAAGGCTGCGAGATAACCACGGTTTAATATCTAGGATTTACCTTCTTTGTTAAGTATGCCTCTTGCAGCAAGAACGCCGGTTGCAGACGCAACGATAATGCCTCTGGAAACTCCCACCCCGTCACCTGCGACAAACAGGTTTTTAATGCTGGTTTCCATTGACCTTCCAACCTCTACCCTCATTGCATAATATTTTATTTCCGGTGCGTATAGAATCGTGGAATCAGAGGCAACTCCAGGTATAACCAAATCGAGCATCTCAAGCCCTTCCCTTATGTTGGTCATTACTCTATGGGGCATTACCATTGCGATATCCCCTGGGGTAACACCAAGAAGCGTTGGCTTTACGAGGCCATTTTTTATCCTGTTCCAGTTTGAGCGCCTGCCCCTCCTCAGGTCTCCAACTCTCTGGATAAGGGGTTTTCCTCCTCCAAGTGTCGTTGCAGTCTTTGCTATCGACTCGCCGTAATCTGTCGAGTTTTCCACGGGCTCGGTGAGTGCAATCTTTGTCAGAAATGCAAAGTTGGTATTTGAAGACTGTCTATCCCGAAGCGAGTGGCCGTTTACGCCTATATAGTCATTGTAGACCTCCTTTACGACATATCCCCGGTGATTTACGCAAAATGTCCTGACAAAATCGTCATAGGTCCTTGTTCGAATGTGAAATTTTGGGTCGCGGTTTATCTTGCAGACGGGGTCCATTACGATTCCTGGAACTTCTATTCTGACACCAACGTCTATCGGGCCGTGTTTACTTTTTATGCCCAACTTTTTTGCCTGTTTGACAATCCACGGAGCGCCTGACCTCCCTGGAGCTGCAATCAGGTACCTAGCTTTGAGCTCCTTTCCGTCTTTTAGCTTTACCCCATTTTTTATTATGTCCTCTACCTTGCATTTAAGAAGGAATTTTACTCCATTCTTCTTGAGGGAATTTGCGATAGATTCGACCACCTCTGGCGTATGGTCGCTTCCGATGTGCCTTTGCGGTATCTGCACAAACTCGATTCCAGTGGAGGCCGCCTTTCTTGAGAGAAGCTCTTCCTCTTCGCTTGTCGCCTGGAACAGTTTGTCGGGAGTTCCGTGGGCCACCCATATTTTATCTATGTCCTTAATAAGGGCCCAGGCCTCCTTTTCCTTCATGAATTCGAAAAGGTCCCCCCCAATGTCTGGCCTGATGTTTAAAGTGCCGTCAGAGAGGCCTCCTGCCCCTCCAACGCCGCTCATGACATGGCAGGGGACGCATTTTATGCAGACCCCGGTCTTTTCCATCGGGCATTTCCTTTTATCCGTGTCTCTCCCCATATCTATAATCAGTACTTTGAGTTTGCTGTTATTTGAAATTTCATGGGCGGCAAAAAGGCCGGCAGGGCCCGCGCCGATTATTATCACGTCATACTTCATCTGGTTACCCTCAAGACTTGAACACTTTTAAGTATTTTAATGTTGCGATTGACAGGGCCTTGCTCCTAAAGTCGTTTTTGCTCCTAAAGTAGGAAAGTTGCTCCTAAAGTCGGAATACTAAGGCCACATCTTAGTTA
>JAZFTU010000065.1:0-4812 GCA_036446855.1 Hydrothermarchaeaceae archaeon (SeqCode)
AATGCAGAAAGAAGTTCCTCCATTGCCATGAACTGGTTTCCTGCGACAAACAGCACCAAATCTGCATCGTTCATATGCTCCAGATTGTGGAGGTCGCATCCCATATTTGACGGAATCGTTATCATTTTCAATACATCTCTACTACGAGGCCCCGTATCCTGGCGTAGTGAGGGTCTTTTGTTAAAAGCCTCTTTTTGTGCCTCTTGACAATGCCGGCAATCATCGTATCGGCTATGCCTACCTGTTTTCCCTCCCTTGCTAAAGCAGCGCCGATTTCCCCTGCCGTATCGCACGCCTCGAGGTCAAAATCAAGAATTTCAACAGAGGATAGCAGGCTTAGGGCCTCCATCAGGTGTTTTCCCCCCACATAATGTGCGCCTTCTAAAAGCTCTGTTGCAGAGACCGGCGTTACATATTTGCTCTCTTTTGAGGCATCAAGGGATTTTGCCTTAAGAACAGCGTAATTTCTGCCTTTTAGGAGATCGATTAAGAAATCGGTTTCGAGAACGACCATCTCAAAGTCTCCTTTTCTCCCTGGAAATTTCTCTCTCCTTTTTGATTATCTTTTTGATTTCATCTGTTTTGAGGCCTGCCCATGCGCCTGCAAAACTTGAGAGCGGCTTTTTATTCAGCGTCCTTTCCACTACGTCAGAAAAGCTCTCTCCCGGCCTTTTTTCCGCGCTTAAAATCCGGTATGCCCCGTCGGATAAGGATATTGTCTTGCTGCCCATGTTATATTACATGCACAGATAACATGCACAGAGTATATTAAAATAGCAACTTTTATCTCTTATTATCCCAATCTTTAAGCATGGACTACATAACGCCCGATGAAATGAAGGCCGTCGAGATAAATTCCGAGTACCATGGGGTGCCCGTATCAACGCTCATGGAGAATGCGGGACGTCAGGTATTTTTAGCCCTAAAAGGGAGGGTCAGGCTCAGGGGCAGGAGTGTTACGGTATACTGCGGCACCGGAAACAACGGCGGAGACGGCCTTGTTGCGGCAAGATACCTTTCGGGCGAAGGGGCAGATGTGAGCGTCGTCCTCATCGGAAAATCTGTAAAGTCCCGTGAAGCTCGGAAAAATCTTGAGACTGTAAAGGCGCTTTTGAAAAAAGCACCAGCTAAAAGTCCTGATGTCATAATAGACGCCATACTCGGTACTGGAATAAAAGGGGACCTCAGGGGCCCCGTGCTTACTGCGGTAAGAAAGATTAACAGGTCAAATGCCTTCAAGCTCAGCGTGGACGTTCCGACGGGCTTAAAAGAGGGAAATGGGACAAAAGTTGAGGCAGACCTTATAGTAACATTTCACCAGATGAAAGAGGGCCTAAAAAGCCAGAACACGGTTGTTGCTGACATCGGCGTGCCAGATAGGGCCCGGGAATGGGTAGGTCCCGGAGACCTGATAGTCAATCTTAAGAGGAGTGATGATTCCCACAAGGGCCAGAACGGAAAGGTGCTCATAATCGGAGGGAGCGATATGTTCCACGGCGCTCCCCTCCTCTCAGGCGCTGGGGCCCTCTCCTCTGGGGCAGACCTCGTATTTTTTTATGTTCCCGGATGCAATTTTGATGTCACTAAATCATTTTCGCCAGATTTCATCGTGAGAAAGTATGACGGCGACTATCTCGCCCCGGAACATTCAGGCCAGATAGTAGAATTTGCCAAAATGTGTGATTCGCTCGTTATCGGTCCGGGGCTTGGAGAAAAGAAAGAGACAACAAAGGCGGTCATCGAAATTTTAGAGGGAGTGAAAATTCCCGTCGTGATAGATGCAGATGCCATATCTCCCGCAGGAAAGCGAAGGGGCATTTTAAAGAAAATAGATGCGGTAATCACCCCCCATACACGTGAATTTTCTTATCTTACAGGAGAGGAGCTGCCCCCTGAACTCAACGAAAGAATAAAGCAGGTATCTATGCAGGCAAAACGCCTTTCTTCTGTGATTCTGCTCAAATCCAGGGCCGACATCATAGCATCACCAGAAAAGGTGCGGATGAACACCACAGGGAATTCTGGCATGACAGTCGGGGGGACAGGTGACGTTCTTTCCGGCCTCGTATCAGGCCTTATTTCACAGGGCATCCCCCTGTTTGAAAGCGGCGCGTGCGGCGCGTTTGTGAACGGGTCAGCAGGGGATGAGCTATCGAGATGGAAGGGCCACGCTTATACGGCGAGCGACGTTGCCGGGGAAATCCCGCATACGATAAGCAGGATTTTAAATTTCGAACCGGTGCAATAGGTGGCACATGGACACCTTACTCCCCGCGTGGAGCACTCCCTCCTGAAGATTTCGAAATCATGGCGATTAGAAGGCCCAGGAGCGTGATTCCTGCCGCAAAGTACATGACCTCAAAAAAGCCCCACAACTGGGATATTGCCCCGCCGAGGAGTGGGCCTGCAACCATGGCAAGGCTTATTGTGGAATTTAATATCCCCACGGCCGTAGTCCTTTCCTCGTTGGTCCTTGTTAGATAGAGGAGCGAGCCCACATAGACAAAAGAGTATGAGAACGCCAGTGCAAACTGAAGCGGGATTAAAAAGTAGAATTTCGTGACAAATGAGTAGGAAAAAAAGACCAGTGCAGACAGGAGAAGCCCCCCCTTTATCAGCCACTCGTCGCTCTTTATATCAAGACGCCGCATTATGATGAACTGGGAGAAGGTATTTACAAAGAATATCGCCCCTATCCAGAACTTGTTTGCACCAAGGTCCATTAGAAACAGGGGGAAAATTATCCACAGGGCGAATGCCCCGGTATTTCGCAAAAGCATGGAAATATAAACCCACAGGTTTTTCTTTATCAGCTCTACAGGAAACAGTGGAACGTGCATCTTTCTCACCGGAATCTTGGGAAGATTTATGGATATTAAAAAGGAGATAAAAAAGAATATCGAGCTTAAAAGAAACACTGCCCAGTAGGAAATGAGGCCATCTGTCTGGAAAACTGACTCTGTTATTTGCGCGATTATTCCTGCTATCCCCCCGCCAACGGCCCAGCCGAGTGCCCCGTAAGAGCTAAATATTCCCATTTTCCCGCCAGATTCGAGATTATACACAATCAGGGGGGCCGTAAATATTCCAACGGCAAAGCCACAAAGGGCCCTTATAATCGTGAGCGATACTGCATCCCTTGCAAATACCTGCATGAAAAAAGATGCGGCTGCAATTAAAAAACCTGCCTTAAGAAACATCCTCTTGTCCCTCGTGTCCGAGGACCTGCCGAAGAGGTAGGATGAAAAGAATAGAGCAATGCCATATGACGAGCCCATGATTCCGATCTCCAGCCTGCTCGCGCCCAGCATGTCGGCAAACAGCGGTATGAATATCACTGTCATCATTATCGAGGCATTCGACAAAAATAGCATAGCATTGGACTTCATCACAATCGCCTACAGATAATTGATACGTTGATTAATAAACCTAACCAAAAATTGCATAATAACGTATTTATTTAATTTTTAGTTAAAATAACTAACTATAAACTTATTTTAGATTAAGAAAATAACATCGAAACGTATATATAAGCACTGAATTTAAGAAAACTTAATTAACGGGTGGCCTCCTATTTGTTTTCCTAACCATCCGTTTTTTTACCCCCCTTACCATCCAAATTTTCCTGTCAGGGGCACGAATGCAACGTGAGATAGCGTCTTTTTTTCGGTATTGCCGCCCGGGTCCTTGTCCACCTGCACAAGGCTTTGCGAGTGTCTTGAGCCCACGGGGAGAAGGAGCCTCCCGCCCACCCTAAGCTGGCGTACTAGCGACTCAGGGATATCGGGGGCACCGGCAGTGACAAATATCCGATCGTATGGCGCTTCTTTCTCATACCCTTCCGTGCCGTCGCCCTCAACTAGCTCCACACCCGCGCATCCTGCCGCTTTTAGGTTTTCTTTTGCAGCCTTAATAAGCCGGCCTTTGTTTTCGACAGAAAATATCTTCCCGTGTATTATCTCTGATACGACGCAGGCATGGTACCCGGTGCCCGCCCCGATTTCCAGAACCTTTTGGCCCTCTTTTAGGTCGAGGTGCTCGCACATCATTGCGACCATGTGTGGGGCAGATATCGTCTGGTTTTCATTGATCGGGAGGGCCTGGTCGAGGTACGCATATACCCTTACTTTTTTGGGCACGAACAGGTGCCTGGGAACCTTTCGCATCGCATCGATTACGTGCTTTTTCTTGAGGTACCCGGCAGAAACAAGCATTTCTACCATCTCCCGTCTCTCATGGTCATGCATACCATAAACTTTTAATTCATATGATTTATTTTTTGTCATGGAAACTATAAACGCATGGGGCCACGAAAATGTACTTTCTGGGCACGGGACGACAATAGAGATAACAAAAGATGCCCACCTCACAAAAAGAGGGGACTGCATAATTGGCGTTGCCTCTGACAAGGGGCTTATAGACCTAAGCTCCAAATTTAAGGCCAATGCTGCGAGAAAAAATGCAAGGATTGCGGTAACTTTCAAAGCAGGGGAAATCACCGAGACCGTCACCGGCAGGGGGCACCCGGACTTGACATTCACCCATGAAACCGACATTGTGATTCGAAAGAGCAGTTTCATATGCCCAAGGACCCTGATGATAGGCTCTGACAAAAGTGCAAGAGAGCTTGACAGAAGGTTAATAAGTCTTCTGAAAAATAAAAATCAAAAACTGGAAGTTAGCCTGGAAATTTTAGGTGTTAAATAAGGCCGCCGTAACTCAGCCGGTAGAGTGCCTGTCTCGTAAACAGGATGCCGAGGGTTCGAATCCCCCCGGCGGCTTTTGAATCCCTTTTTGTGTAAAAAGGTCTTC
>JAZFTU010000066.1:0-4354 GCA_036446855.1 Hydrothermarchaeaceae archaeon (SeqCode)
ATATATGTATCCCCATGGATAAAGGCGCAATAGACCTTTTTGAAAAGCAAGGGTACCGGATTGTTGGCGCGCACTCTGCTGTCAAGGTGTGCCACTGGACAAAGGAGAGGCTCCTCAGGAACAGGGGCTGCTACAAGTCCAAATTCTATGGCATTGAATCGCACCGCTGTCTTCAGATGACGCCGAGCGTTGCCTGGTGCCAGCACAGGTGCATCTTCTGCTGGAGGCCAATAGAGCACACAATAGGAAACGAATTTGATTTCGAGGTGGATGAACCGGGTTTTATTGTTGAGGAATCCATAAAAAAACAGAGGGTTTTATTGAGCGGATTTAAGGGCAACGATAAAGCTCTCAAGCAGGAGGTAGAAGAGGCATTTGAGCCAAAACACGTCGCAATATCGCTTTCTGGAGAACCTACAAACTACCCCCCTATCGATGAACTTATACGAGAATTTAACAAAAGAGGCCTTACAACGTTCCTCGTCACAAACGGCCAGAACCCGGAGGCCCTTAAAAGCGTTCGCCCAACTCAACTGTACCTCTCGCTTATAGCATACGACAATGAGCTCTATCGCCGGATAAACAATCCCCAGCATGGTGACGGATGGGAAAGACTAAATAAAAGCATAGAGATATTCAGGCAGAAAAAGACAAGGAGGGTGATAAGGATTACACTTTTAAGGGGCTACAACCTGGATTATCCGGAAAAGTTTGCAGAATTGATAAAAAGAGCAAGGCCCGACTATATCGAGCCCAAGGGGTATGTCCACGTGGGATACTCCAGAAAAAGACTCGAAAGAGAAGACATGCCGTCTTTTGAGGAGGTCTACAGATTTTCCGAAATCCTGGGGAGAGAAACGGGGTATAAAATTAAGGATTATTCAACGGTCAGTAAGGTTGTTTTACTTTCAAAATGAGGAATAGCGATGAAATTAAATGATATTATGGAAAATGTGAGGGGGGAACTAGAAAGGAAAGATAAAAGGCGAGAAGAGGTGTTTTCCATTTCCAGGCGGATAAGAAGGCGCTCAACGCAGGCAATAAGAGAATTGCACAGAGGAGACTTTGAAAGTGGAAAAAATCTCATCAAAGAAGCGGCATCGCAGGTAACGCACTTAAAACCGGGTGATATGAATTTTGGATTTATGCAGGAGGTCCTGCAAGAATACAGCGAGGCTGCGATTTTGTATGCGATTTTAAAGAAGGAGGACATCCCAGGCTTCACAGAACTAAACATCCCTCCAGGATACTACGCCCTTGGGCTTTCTGATGTGGTTGGTGAATTGAGAAGGTGCATACTGGACGCAATCAGAACAGAACGTTATAGCGATGTGGAGCCCTTCCTTGAGTTAATGGATGATATTTACCACGAACTGGGCTCTCTTGACTATCCCAGCGCAATTATTCCGATAAGAAGAAAGCAGGACGTTGCAAGAATCCTCCTTGAAAAGACCCGCGGGGATGTGACAATAGCTTTAAATCAGGCGAAACTTGCTAAAATGATTGATGAGAGGGACCTATGACGTGGCACAGCAAGAAGATAGAAAAACTGGCAAAAAAAGACTTTGAAAAGGCATGGCTTGAGACGGGAGACCTACTGCCAAAAGAGAAAGAAGGAAATGGCATTTTTTCCGGGAAAATTCAGCCGGGGGAACCGCACATTCTTTTTGATGTAATTCAAAAACTTAGGGGCGCCTACCTAAAACTGGGATTTATGGAGGTGGTAAACCCGCTCTTTGTTGAAGACAAAGAGATAAAAAGACAGTTCGGGCCAGAGGCAGTTGCCGTTTTGGACAGGTGCTATTATGTAGGGGGGCTTCCAAGGCCCGATGTGGGTCTCAGCGAGGATAAAATAAAGGCGATTGAAAAGTTTGGAGTGAAGGTAAATAAAGACGTCGTCCAGAGCGTGCTGCACAGGTACAAGAGGGGAGAATTTGGAGGTGACGACCTCGTATACAAGCTCTCAAAAGTCCTTGGAATAGATGATTCTATTTCCGGAAAAATCCTAAAAGAGGTCTTTTCTGAATTTCAGGTGCTAGAGCCCGTTTCCTCGAAAGTCACTCTTAGGTCGCACATGACAAGCGAATGGTTTATGACGATTAAAGAAGTGATAAAAAAAAGGCCCCTGCCCATCCGGCTTTTTTCGGTCGACAGATGTTTTCGGAGGGAGCAGGGGGAGGATGAAACGCACCTTAGGACCCACCACTCGGCATCGTGCGTCTTCGCATCCGAGGATGCAAACATTGCGGATGGAAGAGCGGTTGCAGCAAGGCTTCTTGAGCCGTTTGGATTTACAGACTTCAAATTTAAGCCTGATGAAAAAAGGTCAAAGTACTATGCGCCCGGTACCCAGACAGAAGTGTACGGGAGGCACAAGAAAATTGGCTGGGTTGAAATTGCAACATTCGGAATGTACAGTCCGGTATCACTATCAAAATACGGTATAGAACATCCGGTCATGAACCTGGGGCTTGGCGCAGAAAGGCTTGCCATGATTCTCCATGGCTTCACCGACATGAGGGAGATGGTATATCCACAATTTTACTCGGACCTTGAGATGGGCGATAGAGAAATCGCCTCAATGATAAAGCTCGATAAACGCCCGGAATCTTTAGAAGGGAAAAAAATTGCAGAAAAGATAGTGGATTTAAGCAAAAAATATGCAAATGAAAAAAGTCCATGTGAATTTATGGTCTATTCTGGAAAGCTCCTCAAGTCCACCGTGTCAGTGAAACTTATCGAACGCGAGGAAAATAAGAGGCTTTTAGGTCCTGCCGCCTTTAATGAGATTTTTGTATACGATGGAAACATCTATGGGCTTCCAGAGGAGAAATCACCAGATATCAGAGCGAAAGGAATAGACTGCAAAATAAGATACATCGATGCAATTGCATCGCTTGCGGCCTGGGGCATTGAAAGGAGTGTTAATGCCGGAGAAAAAGAATCTGTGACAAAAGTGCATATTGCAAGGAGCCTTAATGACGTGAATCTCTCACTTGACGATGTCGCCCTCAGGTACATTACTTCAAATAATAAGCTCATCGATATACGCGGCCCCATATTTATTGCAATCGAGGCGACAATTACGCAAGATTAAAATATGATGCCTTTCTCATTTTATCTGCGGGCTAGACCGGGGCGTTCGGCGTTCCCTGTAACTTAAAATCGTCGATATGTAAGGGTTGAAGTCTGAAGAGCGGTATTCTCGAGCATTGGTCAGCCCGGGTTATGGCGTAGACGCCTCGTCCTGCAGGACTGGTGGTGCTTTTTGGTCTTGCCGTAAGGCGAGTCTAGAAAGTTTAATCTGTCAAATCCGCCAGGTCCGGAAGGGAGCAACGGCAGGCAGGACAACTGGTGCTTGAAGGGTTGCGGGGCCGAGTCATTTCCCGGACCACTGCCCATTGTGAGAGGCACCCATCTTCAGGCGCGCCCGCAATGTCGGGGTAGCCAAGCCTGGTATGGCGTCAGCCTGCTAAGTTGATGGACCCTAGGTCCGCACGGGTTCGAATCCCGTCCCCGACGTTTGAATCCATCTCCCTCGCGTGCACTTCGTTGCGCTTGGGAGACGTCTTCACCCCCTCTTTTAGTTTGTCAGCGCTCCTGGTGGATACGGCCCTTTCGCTCCCTATCCGTCCTCACGCCGACACCCTGTACTGCTTTACTTCTTCAGCCGGTACCCTTTGCCCCGGATGAAAATATCAGTGACCCATATAATATCTTCTTCTACTGAGTAAATAACACGATAGCTGGCGATTCTTACTCGGTATAAGTCTTGCCTCCCCCGGGTCCCTTTTAACTTTTTTATATCGGCCTTTGGTCGCCTGGTATAGGGGTCCTCCCTTAGTAAGCTAAGAGAATCCTTGATTTTATCCCGCCTTTTCTTATCTAGACTTTTCAGGAATTTTACTGCCTCTGGGTGAAGTCTAACCTCAAAGACCATTTACAATTCTTCCATAGGAATAAACTTATCTTTATCTTTCAAGCGTTGATACTGGAGTTCCATGAATTCTTCGTATTCTACTCTATCTGAAAGCATGTTTATAATCTCGTCATACGTGCTGCCCTTAAGGCCGAAGCCTTTTAATCTATCCCGGGTGGACTTTTTTACAGGGATGGTTGTGAGGTCACTCAATTTTTAACACCTTATAGTTATAATAACTGTTATAAGTTACCATTGAAAAGGATATTAAAAATAATCGCAATTTTTGCATGGCTTGGCGCCTCGTAAAGACGGCCCTTTAAAATGCCCTAGAATTACGGGCACCTGACCCATTTATAGCAACCTTTTTATTCTCTTGTAATATGAAAGTTCTCAAGGCCCAAAAACGCCGTGGTAGCTCAGATTGGGAGAGCG
>JAZFTU010000067.1:0-3810 GCA_036446855.1 Hydrothermarchaeaceae archaeon (SeqCode)
CAAATTTAATATATCAAAAATGATTAGCTACTTAAAAATGAGTGGAGTATAATGGATATTATGGCCTTAATCTCAATTGCAAAGCACGCCAAAAATAAGACGGCAAGCGTATCTTCAAGTAAAATTGCAAAGGAGCTGAAAGTTTCACAGCAAACGGCATCAAGGAGGATAAAGGAGCTTGAATCTGAAGGGTACATCACAAGGGAAATCCTCTCAAAAGGGCAAAAAATAAAGGTGACTTCAATAGCAAGGGAAATCCTCAGGAGGCTGCACACCGACCTGGAGAAGATATTAAGGGATATTGATTTGGTTGCCCTCAATGTAACAGGCGACATTATTTCCGGAATGGGAGAAGGCAGGTATTACATGGAGCTTTCAGGCTATAAAAATCAATTTAGGGAAAGACTGGGCTTTAAGCCGTATCCAGGGACTTTAAATCTTAAATTAAAAACAGAAGAAGACGTCCAGGCGAGGCAAATCCTAAAAGACCTTGAGGGCATCGAGATTGAAGGTTTCGTATCGGGCAAAAGGACATTTGGCCCGGTAAAATGTTTTATGGCAAAAATTGACGGCATCAAAGGGGCAGTGATAATACCTATGAGGACCCATCACGGGTTAAACACCCTTGAGGTGGTTGCACCAGAAAATATTCGAGAGAGACTTGGGCTTAGCGAGGGAGACACTCTAACTGTTCGGGTGATAACATGACTATAAGTAGCGCAATAGATGCGATAAAAAATGGGGAGATGATACTTGTTTACGATGCAAAGGGAAGAGAGGAAGAGACTGATATGGTCATTGGAGGCCAGTTTATAACCCCCCAACATATAAAGACAATGCGAAGGGATGGCGGGGGATTGGTATGTATGGCGGTGCATCCCCTAATAGCAGACAGGCTAAAAATCCCCTTTATAACTGACGTGTGGGAGCACTCAAAGGATAAGTATGCCATCTTTAAAGAGCTTGAAGCAAATGACATACCCTACGATGAAAAGTCCTCCTTTTCAATAACCATAAATCACAGAAAGACGTTTACGGGAATCACTGACAATGATAGGTCCTATACAATAAGCGAGTTTACCAAAATTGCAAAAAGCTCGCTTAATGGGGGCAGCAAAAAAGAGTTTGGGAAAAACTTTCGGTCACCGGGCCATGTGACCCTGCTCCGTGCGGCCGACGGCCTATTAAAGAGTAGAAAGGGGCATACTGAGCTTAGCGTTTTCTTAACTGAGCAGGCTGGGATCGTACCAGTTGCGATAATATGTGAGATGATGGGCGATGATGGTAATTCCCTCCCATTTAAGGAAGCTGAGGCATATGCAAAGGGGCATGATATGGCGTTTATCGAGGGCAGGCAGGTTATTGAATCGTTTCAAAAAGCTTATTAAATATTGAGAACCAAAGAGTTTTTCATGTCGATTCAAGAAGCAGAAAAGATATGGATGAATGGCCGGCTTATAGACTGGAAAGATGCAAAAATCCATGTGCTTACCCATGCACTCCACTATGGCTCGGCAGTTTTTGAGGGGATAAGGTGCTATAAGACTGTGGAGGGTCCTGCGGTTTTCAGGCTTGAGGACCATATACACAGACTTTTTGATTCTGCAAGGATTTATTTTATGGATCTTCCCTACCAGCCGGAAGAGTTGATTTCTGCGACAAAAGAGATGATAAGCGCAAACAGGCTTGAGGCGTGTTACATAAGGCCCATAGCATTCAGGGGGTATGGAGAGATGGGCTTAAGTCCACTAAATAATCCAGTGGACGTTGCAATTGCTGCGTGGCCCTGGGGCACATACTTGGGTGAAGAAGGTCTAAAGAATGGGATAAGGACCAGAATTTCTTCCTGGCAGAGAATCAGCCCGAACGTCCTGCCACCAATGGCAAAGGGAACCGGCCAATACCTTAACTCCATTATAGCAAAGATAGAGTGCCTGCAGACCGGTTTTGATGAGGCCATCCTCTTAGATTATAGAGGCTTTGTTTCAGAAGGGCCAGGTGAGAACATCTTCATAGTCAAAGATGAGATAATTTATACTCCCCCACTGCATGCAAGCATTTTGAAGGGCATCACGCGAGACTCGATTATCAGGATAGCAGGAGATTTTGGCTATAAAGTTGTTGAAACTGACATGACGCGAGCCTCTCTCTATATCGCAGACGAGGCGTTCTTTACGGGCACAGCAGCCGAACTCACACCCATAAGGGAGATTGATGGCCATGTCATTGGAAAACCCGGCAAAATAACCAAAAAAATCCAGAACAAATTTTTTGAAATTACAAAGGGAAGCGACAAAAATTATTATGAATGGCTCGACTTCGTCTGATGTCATGCCATTTTTATAGGCCCTCGTAATATAGCGGATAGTATACGGGGCTTCGGACCCTGAAACCCGGGTTCAAATCCCGGCGAGGGCATTTGATTAATCCCACATGTCGAAATCTAGCGTAAGGTAATAAAAATCTCGCCAAATATCTCTTTTTGCCATAGGGTAATCTTTCGCTGAGAATCAAGGTGGAGTAGTGCTATTAAAACTTCGATAATTTCCTCCCTTTTACCAGATACAAGGTCAGAGAATTTTATTTTTTTATTGGCCTTTGTGAGCTCTCGAATCATATCGTAAATTTTGCTCATCCGTTCTTTGATATTCTCCTCGTCAATAGGAATTATGAGCCGGGGTTTTATCCTATCCTTCTTTGGAAAATTTTTTCGTATCATTTCCTCGCTTAAAGCACGCTGCAAGGCGTCAATAAGCTCAAAGAGGGTGGTCTTTCTTTTCGACCTTCGTCTAACAGGCGTTTTAAAGGGCATGATCTCTTCTGTAGATTCATTTTGAATGTGGCCCCAGCTGAATTCTTCCTCTATTTGCGGCTCTTCATTCGGGATAAGGCAATCAGACTTCATTCTAAGAAGGATGGAAGATGCCAAAAGCGTTTTTCCAGATAGGCGAAGATTTAGCTTGCGCATCTTTTGCACTTTTCTAATGAATCTATCTGCTATATCGGTAATGTCTATGTCCCAGGGGTCAAGGTCATCGGATATTACAAGGTCTAATAGCATTTCAACTGGGTGTGTTTCAGTTTTCAACTTTCCTCAAGCTCCACCCCAACTAATTTTGAAACACCAGAATCCATTGAAACCCCAAAGAGCTGATTTGCACCCGTCATTATGTTATCTTTTAAGGACACGACTAAAAACTGGGCCTCTTTTGCAGATTCTCGTAACAAGTCAGATATCTTAGCAACATTATTATCGTCCAAAAACATGTCGATCTCATCAAAGACATAAAACGGTGCGGGCCGATACCTCTGAATAGCAAAGATAAATGAAAGGGCCGTAAGAGTCTTTTCCCCACCGGACATAAGCTCTATGTACTGGGGGTTTTTGCCCTTCGGTCTTGCCTGAATCTGAAGCCCGCCATCTAGAGGGGCTTCTTCGTCAAGAAAAAGGTCTGCTGCCCCACCATCAGACAGAAGTGAATATATTCTCCGAAAATTCATTGCAATGTTTTCAAAGACCTCCATGAACACTGCTGATTTTCTGTGCTCAATCTCATCTATGAGCTTTTTTATAGAGGAACTTTCAGACACCAATTTTTCCATTCGCAAGTCATACCTTTCAAATTTTTCTTTTATTTCTTTGTAGTCTCTAATGGCCCTCATATTGACTGGCCCTAAAGATGCCATCTCCGCATCCATTTTTGCGATTTCTTTTTCCATTTCAAAGGTGTCTATAGGGACTAAGAGCTCAAGGTTTAAATCTGAAAATTCTTTAAGTTCCCTAGTTGCTGCCTCAAGTCTGGCCTCTAG
>JAZFTU010000068.1:0-5289 GCA_036446855.1 Hydrothermarchaeaceae archaeon (SeqCode)
GTACAGAAGAGATACCCTTACAGACAGGTGGTGCAGGATAAATGCGAATCGGACAAATAGGGAAATACAGTGCCTTCGAGAAGAGGTAATTGACGACCTTATCAGACTATCCATTAAAAACTGCTCGTTCTGTCCTGATAATATCGAAACTGCAACGCCAAAATTCCTGCCGGAGATTTCCAAAAAAGGCCGGATAAAACGGGGGGAGGCCACAGTATTTCCCAACCTCTTTCCATTTGCGAAGTACCACGCCATGGCAACCATCACAAAGAATCATTACCTGGACGCTGGAGATTTTACGAAAATCCAAATCGAGGACACGATAAGTGCAAGCATAGATTATTTTAGGCGAATAGAGCCCTTAGGTGCAAAATACTTTGCTTTGAGCTGGAACCACCTGCCACCATCCGGTGCAAGCATCATCCACCCGCACCTCCAGCTCATCGGAGACGAAATGCCCACTCAAATGACAAGCATATCCCTAAAAGCCAGCAAAAAATATTTTGAAACGAATGGGGAAAATTACTGGCAGAGACTTGTAAATCATGAAGAAGAACTCGGAGAAAGATTTATAGGAAGAACCGGGAAATTCGCATGGATTTCAAGCTTTGCCCCACTTGGGAATAATGAGATTTCCATAGTATTTGACGGCGGCTCTTCCTTACTTGAGCTTACAAAGAAAGATATTTCAGACATATCCGAAGGATTGCAGCATGTATTTGAAGGCTACACGGCTCTAGGGAAATCCAGTTTCAATTTTACTGTATATTCGGGACTTAGGGGCCTAGACTATTTCTGCTTAAACGCAAGAATCATAACAAGGCCCAATCTGCAGAAATATTATACCTCGGACTCAGGATTCATGGAGGTTCTCCATCAGGAGAGGGTAGTTGAGACGCTTCCTGAATCCCTTGCATCCGATATCAAGAATTTTTTTTGATTATGGAAGTATACTTCGCAAGTTCACGGGTGAGAAATTTTAGAGAGTGGTGGGTACCTAGTGAAAGCCTGCTCGAAAAGATGGAGCGCTTATTTTTTTCTGCGTCCTTGGAGAGGTTAATCCCAAAAGGCGGCTCTATAGGAATCAAGGTGCACTTTGGAGAGCCGGGGGATGTACATTATCTTAGGCCGGCATATGTATCCAAAACGGTAGATATCATAAAGAGCCTTGGGGCAAGCCCTGTTATAGTTGAGACTTCTGGTCTTGGGTGGCGCCCTGGGAGGACATCTGCAAAAAAGCATCTTTTGGCGGCAAGAAAAAACGGGTTTTCCAGGGAAACTCTAGGTGCCCCTATCCTGATGGCAGATGGGGATAGCGGCCTAGAAGGGGATGGGGGAGACATTCCCGTTGCAAAGGGAATTAAGAGCCTTGATTCTCTTGTTGTTTTAACCCATGTTACGGGGCATATACAGGCAGGATTTGGGGGCGCGCTAAAGAACCTGGGACTCGGGTGCGTAACCAAGACAGGAAAATTTCGCGTTCATTATGACGGCGTACCGAAAATTTTAGATGAGCTTTGTGATTTATGCGACAAATGCAGAGAGGTCTGCCCGGCAGGTGCAGCTTTTCCACCTAAAATAAACGAAACTTTGTGCCTTTTATGCAATGCATGTCTTGACGCATGTCCCAAAGGTGCGGTTGAGGTGCAGGAAGTGGACCTTAAAACTCTTTCAGCAAGAATTGCAGAAAACGCAAAAGCGGTTGTCGATGCTCTTGGAGGAAACATTGCCTATCTGAACATGCTTGTGGACGTAATCCCTCACTGCGACTGCCACCCACATTCGGATATCCCCATAGTTCCGGATATCGGCGTTCTTGCCTCAAAAGACCCTGTGGGAATAGATCTGGCATCAGTAGATCTTATAAATGAGGCCCCCGGAATCACCGGAACTGCACTTCTAGGAGAAACTATAGATAAGTTTTCGTCAATTAACCCAGCCACCAACTGGAGAATACAGATTGAGAAGGCAGAAAAATTGGGGATTGGCAGTATGGATTACAACCTAATTAAATGAACTTTCATTTAATTTCTGCTCATACTTCGACGGACATTTCACAAGTATGTCTCCCGCCGAGAATTCTCCTTCGCCAGTCATGGATCCTATGACAACAACATCTATCTTTAAATTGGGGTCTAATCTCCCTGTTGGAAAAGACCCCGGAAGGACGCCTTCATACTTCACGTCAACTTGATTTTTTCCATCCGTTATGGCAAATTTTAAGACAGGTGGCGCCCAGTTTATGGTTTCCTTAATTATCGTCCCTTCCACCTGCACCTGTCTTTTTGAATATTCCTCTGGGCTGCCAGTAACTTCGGTAACCGTTTTATACGGGCTCACAAATCCCTCCATGGCGCTAAATGCTATGACCATAAAGATGAGTATTACGCCTATGCCTAAAATGAGTTTAAATCTTTTTTGACTATTCCTTACCATTAGGGCCTCCAGATTATTTGGAAATTCGTCTTACTTTTGAATCCATGTGGATTAAATACGCGATTAACGCCGTCCAAAGCGCCGTAGACACGATAAATACGCTCGTATAAGTTTCCATCAATTGCCTCCTTGTTCAGTGACATCTATAAGCGTCTTGACCTTCAATTCAAGCCATAAAAGATAAAAAAACAGGGCCAGAACAGCAAAAATCATCAGCAACAGAATTGATCTCATTTCAGGCGACATGCTAAATTCACTTCGGTTTGGATGCAGGGAAAACCACATCGTTGTCGATACGTATGTTAAGGGGACACCTGCATACCCGAATATTCCCATAACCGAGGACAGCCTCGCCCGTGCCTCTTCATCAGTGATAGATGAGCGGAGTGCGATATAGGCTATGAATACAAACCACAGGAGCAGCATGGAGGTCTCTCTGGGGTCCCAGTTCCAGTATGCACCCCAGGCAGGTTTTGCCCAGACCATTCCCGTAATAATCGTAAGCGTCCCAAAAATGATGCCGAGTTTTGCGGCACCTGAGGCCAGAGCGTCCCACTTCAAGTTGCGGCTCTTAAGGTACATTATGCTGCCAACAAGGGTTATCGTAAACGCAGTATATGTGGTTACACTTATTGGCACGTGGAAAAATACGTTTCTATAAACCTCCTCCATGGGCTTTGACGTAGACTGAATCGGACCGAAGATTAGGAGTACGTTGTACATGCCGTAAAGGACTGCTAGATAAATAGCGCCAAGAAGCATCAATGCATACTTTCTTTTAAATTCCATTTTTATTCTTCCAATGCGTATTCAAATGTCAGAAGTGATATAACGAGCATGATAACTGTGTATGCAGTGATGAGTTTAACCTCTCCTGTGATATTTATAAATGCCGCACCGTCCACGAGCACTTTCTTGAGGGCAAGCACCGATGCGATTATAACCGGAAAGAGCACTGGAAAGAGTATTACCGGTAGCATTAGCTCCCTTGCCTTGGCATTCATAACGAGGATGGACATGGCAGAGCCGACGATGACAAATCCCAGATTTCCAAGGGCAAGTATGAAGAGAGCAAGTACTGCGCTCCCCTCGATTTGGAAGTTGAAAAAGATGATGAAAAGCGGGAATACCACTCCCGTTACTACCAGCATCAAGATAAAGTTGTAGATGATTTTTCCACAGAGTATCTCTTCAGGCCTTACCGGCGATAGCTTCAGCCCTTCAAGGGTCCCAAGTTCACTTTCCCTTAAAAAGGCGCGAGACAGCCCCAGCATGCCCGTAAATATGAAGATGAGCCAGAGCAGGCCGGGTCCAATGTCTGGCACAGTTCTTATGTACACTCCGATAAGATAGCTGAAAACAAAAAGGGTAATTCCTGCAAAAATGAGCATGGAGGTTATCGTATGCTTTGTCCGAAATTCTATCGTAAGGTCCTTTTTTGCTATGGTAATGATGTTTTTTAAGTTCATCTCGTCCTGCCCGTAAGTTCGATATATGCATCCTCAAGGCTCCCTTTCCCGCCTTTTATATCCTCCAGCCTTCCGCTGGCCTTAACAATCCCGTTGTCCAATATGGCTGCATTTTGACAGAGCCTTTCTGCTTCGCTTAGATTGTGCGTTGTGAGCATCACCGTCGTACCTTTTTTACCGAGCCTTTTTATCGTATCGTAGAATGTGTGCATGCTTTGCACGTCAAGTCCAGCTGTGGGTTCGTCGAGGATCAGGATTTTCGGGTCATGAAGAAGGGACCTTGCAATAGACAGCCTCTGCTTCATGCCCCTGGAAAATTCACACACGAAATTGTCTCTTCTCTCTTGCAGGCCCAACTTTTTAATCAGCGCATCGGCATTCTTCCTATCCACCCCATACAAATCCGCATAGAATGTCATGTTCTCCAGTGCTGTTAAGTCGTCGTACAGGAATGGATTGTGGGAGACCACGCCTATCTTCCTCTTTATTTCCTCTGGCTCCTCAAAAACATCATGCCCCGCGATTTTTACGGTTCCTGAACTTGGCTTGATTAATGTGCTCAAAATCCTGACAAGTGTTGTTTTGCCGGCGCCATTTGGGCCCAAAATTGCGAAGGATTCTCCAGAGGATACAGAGAGGGATACTCCCTCAAGTGCCATGTGCCTCCCAAACTTTTTAGAGACGTCTTTTACTTCTATTATCGGCAAATAATCACACCGCGAATTACTTGGACCGGTCCTAATATATGTTTTTCGCAGATATTCAGGTTTGCTGAATAAGTATAATGTCAGAGTTTCTTTCTGGCATATTCTACATCAATATTCAATTTTACGTCATCCTTTGGCCTATACCTCACAGATATGGGCATCAGCAGCCAACCTCCTTTTCTGAATATCTGCTGGATTTTGGACGGGGCTGTCTTGAGTGAGGGATTCGGGGACGTGCCGGGTTGAGGCGTTATGATGTTTGGGCCGCAGGAAAGCAAAAAATATTTTATATAGTTAGTTATATATTAACTATAGGTGATATATAATGGGTGATGTAACAACGGTACAATTGGATAAGTCCATTGTGAGTGCCTTAAAAGAGATGAAAGAATATCCCCGGCAGACATACAACGAATTGATTTTGCACCTTATAGAGATTGCGAAGAGCTTAAAGATGCAAAATCAGTATGACGAATTTCTCCATAAAATTCAGCAACCCAAGATGAGGGAGCTGTGGGGTGGGAAAGAGGATGAGGTATGGGAGGATGTATAGGGCGGGAGACGTGGTAGTTGCGAGGGTGCAATTCACCGATACCTTCGAAATAAAAAAGAGGCCCGCTCTCGTCCTATTTGAGGATTTCGGCAATGTGGTTGTGGCGGGGATAACAAGCAATCCA
>JAZFTU010000069.1:0-6310 GCA_036446855.1 Hydrothermarchaeaceae archaeon (SeqCode)
TAAAAGAGGCCGTTCACGAGATAGGACACTGCCTGGGCCTGGATCACTGCAACAACTCAAAATGCAATATGGTCTTTTCTAACTCCATACTGGCTGTGGATTGCAAAAATGCAGAACTCTGTAATAACTGTATAAAAGAGCTTGGAAAGTAAAACATGAGCACGTTTAGCATGCTTGCTCGATAATCTCATCGTAGGAATTTAAGCTTTACTGCTGTAATGAAGATGTGTAGGTCCAAGACATAATATCGAAATATACAAATACTTTTTCTATTGTCCCCTCGTGATTTCTCTAAACACCGAAGATATAGAACATGAGTATCCCGGCAGCCCCGGTTATAAACCCTACCGGCGTGCCATATTTTATGAAATCCATGAAGCTGATATGAATTCCGTCCTTTTCGGCTATCTCCCTTACGACGATATTGGCAGCGGCACCTATGATGGTCATATTCCCCCCAAGGCAGGCACCTATAGAGAGGGCCCACCACAGGGGATCGATGGACACAGCCATGTGTTCCGAAACGCTTAAAAGAACGCTGGCCATGGCCATGGTGAACGGGATGTTGTCCACGAATCCTGAAAGCAGCATGGAGCTACCGCCGACCAATATGACGCCTAGACCGATGTCGTCGCCCATCATGCCAACTACTCCTTCAGCTGCCATTTCTAAAATGCCCACACTCTCAAGTGAACCTATCATGATGAAAAGCCCGAAGAAAAAGAATAGTGCGGTCCACTCAATCTCCTCAAAAATCTTGTGGGGGCTAAGTCCGGTCAAAACCATGAGCAAAGAGCCTGTGAAGAAGGTGATTGTCCCGGACTCGATACCAATGTCATGGGAGAAGATAAGAAGGATTATGGTAATACCGAGTACTCCCAGGGATTTGTACAGAAGGCTTTTATGACAATTCCCGACTCGAGAGCCGCCGTTGTCTCCCCTATTATGGCATCCGGCTCTACATCCGTTTTGAAGGCCCCAAGTGCATTCATGTAGGCATACATTATCCCCCTGCCAAGCAGGAACGTCACAAAGATATAAGGGCCGACATTTACGACAAAGTCAGCAAAGCTCTTGGAGGCAAGAGAGCCAATGATCAAGTTCGGGGGGTCTCCAATCAGGGTACTTGCACCGCCGATGTTCGAGGCGATTATGATCGAGATCAGATATAAAAGGGGGGAGACCCCCATCTTTCTTGTGACCTTTATTATGATGGGCGTTATGAAGAGGACCGTGGTCACGTTGTCCAGAAAGGCGGAAAGGATGCCAGTCATGACAAAAAATACGACGAAAAACTTCCGGGGTTTAAACTCCGTAAAAAGGAGGGCTCTAAGGGAGAGATACTCAAAAAATCCAGACATTTCCAATATGTTGACAATGAGCATCATGCCAAAAAGAAGTGCGAGCGTATTGTAATCTATGTAATTCCATGCTTCACGGGGTTCGATGACTCCAAAAAAATACAAGGAGGCTCCCGGGAAAAAGGACGGTCGCTACCCTGTGAACCAGTACATGCTCGAAAATTAATGCGATGTACGTCAATATAAAAATGCCTACTGCTAGGGCTTCGACTGAAATCATGAAAGTTACTTAGAACATTTTGAGTTATTAAATCGGTCTCACGGTACGTATTTGGCACACCAGCTCAACAATCTTCGTTTCAAGCGTGTAAATGCGCCCTTTGTTTACGGTTTATAAACTTTCTTAATTCCAGTATTATGTATAACGTGCTGGATACGAGGAGTATTTTTATCCAGTCGAATAACCCGAGAGGTACCGTTTTAAAAGCTATATTCAATGGAGTGTAAAGCACAAGGAGTTGCAGCAGCACCGAAATAATGACAGAACCTATAACAAATCTGCTTGTACTTATGTCTATTTTGAAATTTTTTGCACGGTACGTCAGCACGTTGAACAGCTGGAACATGACGAGCGTCGTAAAGGCGATTGATTTTGCCTTGGCTGTCTCAATCCCATAGCTATAAAACATCAAAAGGGTCCCTATACTCATTACAAGGCCGACTATCAAAATATTCTGGACAACGTCTGGAGATATCATCTCTTCGTCTCTTTTTCTTGGTGGCCTTTTCATGATATCTTTACTAAATGGGTCAAGTCCTAGCGCAAGGCCGGGAAGACCGTCTGTCAATAGGTTTACCCAGAGAATCTGAATGGCAATAAGAGGAAGTGGCCAGCCGATAAGAATCGCTATGAAAATAACGAGTATCTCCCCCAGATTTGAGGAAAGGGTGTACTGGACGAACTGTTTAATGTTGTTATATATGCCCCTTCCTTCCTCCACGGCGTTTACAATTGAGGCGAAATTGTCATCAGTAAGAATCATGTCGGAAGCTTCCTTGGCAACGTCGGTTCCTGATAGGCCCATGGCAATTCCGATGTCAGATTTTTTCAGTGCAGGTGCATCGTTTACCCCATCCCCGGTCATTGCAACAATGTGGCCCTTCTTTTTTAGGGCGTCCAGTATTCTTACTTTATGCTCGGGGCTCGCCCTTGCATAGATTGCGACGTCCTCCACTATCTCGTCCAGACCTTCATCGCCTAATCTGTCCAGCTCTGCACCGCTCAATGCCCTATCGCCTTCCCCAAAAAGGCCGAGTTCTTTTGCTATGGAGGCCGCAGTGAGCTTGTGGTCCCCGGTAATTATCACGGTTCTAATGCCGGCCTCTTTGCACTTCTCTATGGCCTCTTTTACCCCTTCCCGCGGGGGGTCAATCATGCCGGAAAGTCCGACGAAAATCAAATCGCTTTCTATTTCCTCGGGCGTAATTGCACTCCCTTTGGGAACCGATTTATAGGCAAAACCTAAAACCCTTAGTGCCCTGTTTGCCATTTCTTGGTTGATGTTTTTTATTCTTTTTTTCCCTTCGTCTGTTAATCGGTCTACCTTCCCACGGACGTGAATGTGTGTGCATCTTTTAAGGATTACTTCCGGGGCCCCTTTGACGTAAGCGACATTTTCCCCCCCTGTGCTGTGAATTGTGGTCATAAGTTTTCTTTCGGAGTCAAATGGGATTTCATCGACTCTTGGGAATTTTTTTTCGAATTCAGACTTTTCTATGCCTGCCTTTTTGGCAGAGACTATGAGCGCTGCCTCGGTTGGGTCTCCGGATATCTCCCATTTTTCACGGTGGTATAACCTCGCATCGCTGCATAGGGCCCCGATTATCAAGAGTAATTCAATGTCTTCTGGGGCCACCTCTCCTTTCGCTGAATTAAATCCCCCCTCAGGGCTATATCCATCGCCGGTGACTTTAATTTCGGTATTATTTGTGAAAATTTCCCTTACCGTCATTTCGTTTTTTGTCAGGGTGCCCGTCTTATCAGAGCAGATTACATCAGTGGCGCCAAGCGTCTCGACCGCTGGGAGCTGCCTTATCAGCGCATTTCGTTTGACCATCCTCCTGACGCCGAGGCCAAGGGAAATCGTGACGATTGCCGGAAGGCCCTCGGGGATAGCTGCGACTGCAAGGGCTACTGCTGCCAAAAACATTTCCACCATAAAAGCTGTTTCAATTGAACCTGTGGCCAGATACTCTCTTAAGATGCCTGCCCCAAAAACAACAGCACAGATGCCGACGGTCGCAATTGCGAGCCATCTCCCCAGCCCGTTTAGCTTTTCCTGGAGGGGCGTTACCTTCTCTGTTACCTCACTTACCATTTTTGCAATTCTGCCGATTTCTGTGCCCTTGCCGGTACCTGTGACAACTGCCCTCCCGCGGCCCTTGGTTATGATTGTCCCCATAAAGACCATGCTTCGGCGGTCTGCTACGGGCAATTCGCTTTGAAGGGTGCCCGCATCCTTTTTTGTTGCAATAGACTCTCCGGTAAGTGAGGCCTCGTCAACCTGGAGCATAGCGGCCAAAATGAGCCGGGCATCGGCAGGAACTTTGCCTCCGCTCTCAAGGAGGATTACGTCACCCTTAGCAAGCTCCCTTGAGTCTATCTCCATTTCATTTCCGGATCTTACGACCCTTGCCTTGAGTGCAGAGAGTTTTCTTAGGGCGTCGATTTCTTTTCCTGCGCGGTATTCCTGGGTAAAACCAAGTATCCCGTTGATGATTATTATAACAAAGATTACAATTGCGTCCAGCGCCGCCCCTATCAGAAGCGAGACAGCCATTGCTGCAATAAGAATTACTACGATGAACGAGGTAAATTGCCTGAAAAATATTTGAAATGGCGTTATTTCCTTTGCCTTTTCCAGCTCGTTTGCGCCATGACTCTCTAGCCTTCGTTTGGCCTCGTTTTCTGTAAGGCCCTCCTCAGAAGTTTTTAGTGATTTTAAAACCTCTGCTATACTCATAGCGTAGTAGTTTTGCCCTGGCACTTCTTGCTCCTCTTAAAAGCCTTTGGATTCGGAAGTATAATCCACTGATAATATGATAAGGAACAATCACATAAAAAGAGATAGACATAAATACTCCAGATATCAATCGCTATGAAAAAATTTCAAGGAAGTGAAGTAATGTCAGATGGACACGGAGACGGTTATGAGGCCGGTGGAATACTGGCCAACAAGAATGTATTGCTGGGGATCGGATTTGGATTATTCGTCCTGATTGGATTCCTGGTGCCGGCTCCAGGGGGACTGCTCAAGATTATGGACGAGAACGGCTACGCCCAGGATATGTTTTCGAGAACGGTCGTGGGCAGCGCAAGTGAAGTCGAGCGGGCCATTGAGTCAGGGGGAATTCACATTGATGATAGTGTACTGGGCGAGAAGGTCCACGCATCAATGAGAAAAGGCGCGTTCCATAAAGACTATAAGAAGTTTGTAAAAGATGCAGCCTTCATAAATGCAGTATTTTCCAACCAGGTGATGAAAGAGAAACTCGTAAAACAAGCCGCAGGAAAGGCCAAACTCGTGGTGGCCTTAACGATTATGGTGGTCGTATTCTTCGCTACCGATGCCATGCCAGTGGGCGCCGCCGCCCTGCTCATCCCTCTCACCGGCTATTTCTTTACCCTCGACGGGCCTGGCGTGAACGTGATCGCAAAGAATTTCTTCAACGACGCTGCAATATTTATTATAGGGGTTCTGGCACTGGGGTACGCCGTCGCCGAGGTTGGACTCCACTCGAGGATTGCCGTACTCATACTCGGAAAATTCAGGGGATTTAGGGGGCCAATTTTTGCTATTACTATTATCTTTGCGGTGCTTGGCTCTTTTATTTCTGCCCACGCACTCGCTGCCTTTCTGGCACCGGTGATAGCATCGATTTATTACGGTTCGGTGCTCGACGCAAGGAGAAGGGGCCTGCTAAAAGATAACGAGCACGACAGGGAGCTTGCCAAGATGCTTCTTTTGGCCCTGACCTATGGCCTGAATGTAGGTGGCGTCGGTTCTCCAATCGCCGGTGGCAGAAACGTCATCATGATGAACTACTTTGACACACTTTACAACGTCCCGATGAATTTCATGCAGTGGGTCGTCTATGGCCTTCCCATGGTGCCTATCCTCGGTGTAGTGGTAGGCCTATATATGCTGGCAAGATTTAAACCAAAGGTAAGAGACCTCACCCCAGGTATTGCGGCCATTAAAGAAGAACTCAAAAAGAGGGGCCCGATGAACTATGGCGAAAAGGTCATGGCATTTGTCCTCGCCCTGCTACTATTCTTCTGGATTGTGCCTGAATTCCTTGAAGGATTTGGAATCGAGCTGCCCATCGGGTCTCTCGGCCTTGGCGGTCCGGCACTCCTGGCGCTGGTGCTTCCCCCCCTGTTCAGAGTCGTTGACTGGGAAAAGATGCTTAAAGGCATCGCCTGGGATGCATGGTTTGTATACATAGGCGCCATGGGACTCGGTGCATTTATGCAGAGTACAGGAGCTGCCCTGTGGGTTGCAACGAGCTTTATGGGCATCCTGCCGGATTTGGCCACAGGTGGTATCGGGCTCTGGGTGTCGGTGAGCTTCCTATCAGGCGTTATCACAAACTTCATGAGCGATGCTGCAACAACTGCGCTTTTAGGCCCAATTACCACCAATATGGGGGTGCTTTCCGGGCATCCCTTCGAACCATGGGCATCCGGGCTTGCGACAGCATTTGCCACAAGCTTTGCCCACTTCCTGATTATAGGGACCCCAAACAACGTCATCGTTTACGGACTTGCCAGATATCCCGACACTGGAGAAAAGATTCTCCATCCGACAGATTTCATCAAATACGGCGTGGTTATCTGGATTCTCTCTATGCTGGTCATGTGGATATTCACTTTTGGAGTGGTATTCAACCTCGTCGGGTTCCCTGATGGGATGCTTGAGACGGCAAGAGAGACAATGGGGGCAGCA